>JAWWCG010000375.1:0-4427 GCA_033720555.1 Kiloniellales bacterium
ATGTAGATGGCGCCCCATTCGCCGTGGCTGAGGGCGAAGGCCTGCTGGATCGACGGCCCGAACGCGCCGATGCAATAGGTCTGGCCGATGCTGGACGCGAAGGCCATGACGAAACCGAAGCCCAGCAGGCGCGGCTGGCTGGCGGCGACAAGGAGATAGCTCTTGACCGGCACGTCGCAACTCGCCTCGGGCTGGCAGCGTCGCCGAGCGCGACGCCGGGGTCGGTCCGCCCCCCGCCCCCCGCGGAGCCATCTCGGGTCGCTCGGAGGACGGCGCCGCATCGCATAGCGCCCGGCGCGGCGAACGCCGCGTCACATAAACCATGGACGGACGCGGGAAAAGGGCGGCCGGACCCGAAAGCGCCGCACGCCAGCGAGGCCGGGCCCGCGCGCAGCTCGGGCGAGACGAGGAGAGGGACGACAACCCTTTAGCATCGATCCCATTGTCGCGCAGGCGGGCGCTTGGCAGCCGCCTCTGCCGCCGAGCGGCAGGTCGGCGCCGAACCGCGGCCATCGACCAGCAGCCCGGCGATGTCGCTACGTCCCACTGTCGAAGGTGGAATTTCCGATCAGATATAAGTTGCATTCAGTTTGCTTTTGGGCGTATCTTCACCTCAATCTGGTGTTGCAAACTGCTCGTTTACAACATCCACGATTCGATCCTGACATTCCCCCTGCACCAACCGTGTTTTGCGGCTGTCGAATTGTATCTTTGCATTGTTTAATCAGGTATTTATTATAATCTCTTAATATTTTGGATGATGATTGTCACGGTGATTGGCGTGCATTTTCTCCGGATCTCATACCGGGAGAAATACCGTGAACGAGAACGAAATCGACCGAGAGAAACTGGAACTCAGAGACGATCCTCAGATCCTGTCCGCACCGACCGTATCTCGGCTTTACGCTTGCGCAACCGCGGTAACGGTTAGCGGCTTCGTGCCCCACGCCAAGCTCGAGCTCGAGATCGACGGCGGGGCCCTACCGCTCGAACAGGCGGGCTATCCCGATCCCGACGGCTATACATTCACGGGGATCGGGCCATTGACCGCCGGCCAGGTGGTGCGCGCTCGGCAACACGCCGGCGGCGTCGCCAGCCCGTGGTCGACCCCGGTGACGGTCCGCGATCACACCGTGGCCTTCCCGTCCGGCCCTCCCCGGCCCGAAGTTTCGCCCGAGCCGGTCTACGAATGCGGGGCGCGCACCGGCGTTCGAAATCTCCTCGTCGGCTGCAACGTCTGGATCACCGCCGATGGCGGCGAAGTCGGCCGCGTCAATGGCGCCAAGGAACACCAGGGCGTCAACGTGAACCCGGACTATAGCCTGAACCAGCGCGTGCGCGCATGGGCCGACATGTGCCATGATCCGAGCCCGCCGTCGCTCGAATACCTCGCCGGGCCGCCGCCCAACCCGCTGCCGACGCCGGCGATCGACGACGCCTACGACGGCGGCGAGCGCATCCGCATCACCAATCTGGTCAACGGCGCGCGCTTCACCGTCGACCGCGGCGGCAGCAGCGTCGGTCCCTATCGCACGTGGGGCCACGCGCATCTCGTGACCCTGACGCCCTCCTTGACGACCGGCGAGACGATTGAGGTCACCCAGACGATGTGCGCCTCCAACCCGCCGTCGGACCCCGGCAAGACGGACGTCAAGCCCTGCTCCGACCTGCCTGCGCCGGAGGTCCATCCGATCCAGGTCGGCGCCACCAGCGTCACCGTGACCAACTGGGTGGCAGGCGCGCAGATCAAGGTGTTTCAGGGCACCCAGAAGATCGGCGACGGCGGCCCTCCCGTCGTCGTGCTGACACAGCCGATCGACGAGGGCGTCGCGGTCTATGTCTACCAGGTGGTCGGGACATGCACCGGTTCGACCGTCCGGGTGATCGAGCCGCGCTGCGTCGCGCCACCGACCGGCGGAAATCCCGCGGGTCTCAACCTTTTCCCGGTGGGTCGGCTCGATTTCGCGTCGGGCCCCTATAAGGGCAGCGTGCACTACCCGGCCGAGGACGACGGCGATGGCCAGGACTTCAACAAGCGCCGGGCGGAGGTGACCCGCAGTCCGATCGTCTTCATGGCGCATGGCAACCACGGCATCTACCACCACCCGGACGACCGGGAGAACGAGGACTGCACGCAACACCCCGGCTGGCTCGAGATCCCGAACCATAAGGGCTATCGCTACCTCCAGACCCAGCTCGCTCGCATGGGCTGCATCGCGGTATCGGTCGACTGCAACGCGACCAACTGCACCTACAACACGCTTACGAATATCGAAGAGCGGGCCGATCTCATCATGGGCACCATCGACCACTTCCAAAACCTCGATTCCGGCGGCGACGCGATTTTCGGCGACAAGATCGACTTCAACAATGTCGGCTTGCTCGGCCACTCGCGCGGCGGCGAAGCGGTCGTCATAGCCGGCAACCAGGCGCCCGGGCGTTTCGGGATCGACGTGAAAGCGGTGATCTCCCTGGCCCCGGTCAACCACGATGTCTATCTGCCGGAGAATTACGCCTTCATGACCATACTTCCGGCCAGCGACGGGGACGTGAGCGACAACGGCGGCGCGCGGTTCTACGACCGTGGCGCGCCGGCGCCCTTCAAGTCGCAGATCTATATCGACGCCGCCGACCACAACTACTTCAATCGGGAATGGGTGAACGACGAGGACGACCGCCTGCCGCCGGCCATTCTGTACAGAGGTGAACACGAACGCATCTTGTCTCGCTATGGCTGCGCGTTTTTCCGCAGCTTCCTGATGGGCCAAGACCTGACCCGCTATCTGGAGTACCGGACCCATCCCCCCGGCATCGACACCGCCAAGGTTCATCTCTCCTTCGAATGGGCCGAGCAGACCATGGTCGACGACCATGAGCAGCCCAACGGCATTGCGAAGAACACGATGGACGAGCCGACCTCGCAATCCTCGGGGGTCGGCGCAGACGAGTTCGAGCTGTGGCGATTTGCCGGCAACGCCCATCCGACCAACAGCTTCTGGGGGCGGACCGTCGGCATGGTGATGGAGAGCCGGCGAGGCGGGATTTTCCGGTCGCAGCTCGACGGGCCCCACGACCTGAGCCCGTCCGAGGACGCGATCTTCGAGATCTGGGTCCGTGTGGCTGAGGTCTCGAACGGCGGATCGAATCCCGCCGGCGACACCGGCTTCGAGATGGGCCTCGAGGACGGCAACGGCCTGCGGGCCTGGGCCGACTCCGACAACGTGGGCGGCGTGCCGCGACCCTTCGACGACTCGCCAGGCGCGACGAAGTCCATGATGAGCACGCTTCGCTTCCCCGTCTCGTGCTTTAATCCGGAGGAGGTCAAGTTCGAGCTGAGGGATCTTCGCGCCGTGCTGATCCGGTTCCACCGCACCGAACCGCGGCCGATAGCCTTCGATGTGCTTCAGATCGTGACGGTGAAACCATGATCCGGACCGCCGTGTTCACAGCCGTGATCGCTCGTCTTGCCGGCTCCGCCGGGGCTCGGGCCGGGCCAGCCCAGCGCGCACGGCTTCGAGAAAGGACGTGGCCATGACCGATGCAGATAGCGCTGGCGAAAGCCGCCGCGGACCCTTGCTGCGAGGACGACTTCCCGCCGTGCTGGATCTCGCGATCAAGCGCGTGCCGTTCCGGCAGCCGAGGCTCAAGTTCGTCAAGTCGGCCCGGAGCACCGTAAAGGAAGTCGTCGCCATCGAGCTGAGGCTGGACGGCCCCCTGCCCGTCGATATGAACGCCACGCCGGTGCTCCACGTCGGAAGGACGGAGATAACGCACGTCGAGCGCGGCGAGAAATCGGGCTACCTCCGCTTCCTCGTCTTCCCCGAGGAGCAGGAACGCCTGGAAGAAGGTGCGCCGATCGCGCTGGGCTGGCCGGGACGAGGCCCCGATACCAAGGCGCCGAGCCAGTTTCGCTACAAGGCGCCGGCCGCGCGCCGGAACCGCTGACAATAACAAACCGCTGAAAACAACAGCGGCACGCCTCGCCGAGAGCGCCATCGCCCGAAGCTCAGGGCGCTGAGGCAGGTGGTTCGCGTCGACCGGCCGGGGCGGCGGCGGCCCATGGCGCTCCGCGCCGACGAAACCGCGGCCGATCGGCCGGCGCTCGCACCCGCACCCGCGCCCGTTCCCGGCGTTTCCCGGTTGATCGCCGCCCCGCGATCCCCGATACCTGAGCGATGTCCCGCTTCCTCCTGCAGCGCCTGGCGGAAACCGCCCTCGTCCTGCTGCTCATGTCGTTCCTGATCTACGGGCTGATCGGCCTCATGCCCGGCGACCCGATCGACCTCATGATCAGCGCCAATCCGGACCTGACCCCGGCCGACGCCGAGCGGCTGCGCAAGCTGCACGGCCTCGACCGGCCGATCCTCGAGCGCTACTGGACCTGGCTCACCGCCGCGCTCGCCGGCGACCTCGGCTATTCCCGCCTG
>JAWWCG010000376.1:0-4420 GCA_033720555.1 Kiloniellales bacterium
CCTCGGCCGGCGCGGTGCGGACCAGGGACCGGCGGAGCGTTTCCTCGCCGACGAGCCGCCCTCGGCCGACGGCGGCCCGGCCAGCGACGGGGTCTGATCCCATGTGGCGCGAACGGCCCCGCCTGTTCGACCATACCGTCAACCAGCGTCTGGCCGGCCTTTATGTGCTCTACGGGGCGCTGGCGGTGGCGGTGCTGGCCTTCGCCCCGCCGGTGCGCAGCGCGGCCTTCATCGCGGCGGGCGCCGCCGTCTTGGTCGCCTGCGTCGTTCTCGCGCGGTGGGTGGCGCGCTGCCCCGCCTGCGGCCTGGATTGCCGCTATTACCCGGTCGCCCCGGCCGGATCGACGCGGATCCGCTTCCGCAACATCAACTGGTTCGCGCCCGAGCGCTGCCCCCACTGCAACGCCGACCTCCTGGGCGACTCCTGAGCTCAGTCGGGCCGCCTGGCGGCGTAGCTCGGCCAGCGCGTGCGGCGGTCGCTGACCGGGGCGCTCGAGATCTCCTTGATCAGCTTGATCTCCATCGCCTGGGCGAAGTCGTCGTAGTCGTCCGCGCCGAGCACGAAGGCGCCCGCGCCGCCGATGATCTCGGAGAGATAGTAGAACTCCAAGAGCGGGTCTTCGTTGAGGATGGCAAGGCCGTTGACGGTGATGCCGGCGGCGACCGCCTTGACCCGGCCTTCCAGGACCTCGCCCGACTGGTTGTCCCGGCCGTCGCCCGAGACGTCGATGACCCGCCGCTTGGCGTCGATCCCGAGCAGCAGCCGGGTTGCGTAGTCGAGCGCGGCGCCGATCGCCGTCGCCCCGTCCTGCACCAGGCGCGGCGTGCGGTCGATCAGCGAGGCCACCCGCTCGGCCGAGGCCTTGTCGCGCACCAACAGCCAGCCGAAGGCCTGGCCCTGCTCGTCGACGCTCGACCACTGCATGAGGTTCACCGCGATGCCGTTGGGCGCCGCCGATTGGATGGCGTTCACCACCCCCGGGCTGCGGAAGGCCTCGGCGAGGCCGCGCATCTGCAGGTCGAACTCGAAGCGGCTGACGCTGCCCGAGGAATCGACCGCCAGCACGAGGGCGAGGTCGACCGGCTCCTGGGCGCGGCCGGGCGGCGCGGCGGCGAGCGACAAAAAGGCTGCGAGAAGGATGGACAGCGCGCGGATCATGCCGCCGAGCCTAGCAGCATCGGGGGCCCGAGCCTAACGCCCTCCCCTCACGCCTTGCGCCAGAGGATCGGGAACCAGTCCTCGCGCATGGGTTCGCCGTCCGTCATGCCGTGGTTGTCGTAGGGCGGCGAGATCTCGCCCGGGCGTTCGCAATAGGTCATGTCGTCGCCCAGCCAGCGGGTGACGAAGGCGCGCCGGCGGGCGCCCACCTCGACGGCGCTCGAGCCGTGGGCGGTGCGGAAGCTGAACAGCACGGCGTCGCCCGGCGCCAGGTCCCAGCCGACGGTGGGATAGCGCGCCGGGTCGGTCTCGATGTCCGGCATGGGCTCGAGGCTCGCGTCCTCGGTGTTGAAGTCGGCGCCGTCGAGGAACACCCGGGGATAGCAGAGCCGCGGCCAGAGGTGCGAGCCCTTGACGAAGCGCACCGCCCAGGCCTCGGCGATCGGGTCGAGGGCGACGTAGATCGAGACGCTCTTGCGGCCGTCGACGCAGTAGTACGGCAGGTCCTGGTGCCAGGGTGTGGCCGCCTGGGTGCCCGGCTCCTTCAGGAAGACGTGCTCGTGGAAGTACTGGGCGGTGGCCGAGCCCATGAACTGGCCGGCCATGGCGGCCGCGCAGGAGCGCTCGACGAAGCGGGCGTACTCCGGGATCCGCTGCCAGTTGCAGTAGCTGTCGAAGAAGCGGCCCGGCGCGCCGGCGCGCGTGCTCTCGGCCGGGAAGGCGTAGGCGAGCGGATCGGCGAGGTTGCGCTCAAGCCCGGCCCGCAAGGGCGCCACCCAGTCGGCGAAAACGCCGCGCAGGCACACCACACCGTCGCGCCGGAAGGCGGCGACGTCAGCGGGCCGGGCGGCGTAGTCGGCCACCTGGCCGTAGGTCAGGCGGAAGTCGGGATCGAACCAGTCGACGGTGACCTGGTTGAAGCCTTGCTTGTCCGCTGCCGTGTCCGAAGGAGACATGACGCCCTCACGCGAAACCTGGCCCACACGAAAACTTGAACGTCGGCGACGCCGCGTCCGGCGCGGCAGCCGTGCTAGCCTCGGCGGAGGATCACACCGCGCCCGGCGAAAAGGCAAGACCCGAGGAGGAGGACGCGCAGCATGGCGAAGACGGCACGACGGCTCTTGGGATGGTGCACGGGCCTGCTCGTCGCGGCGACGCTGCTGGCGCCGGGCTCGCCGGCGGCGGCCCAGGACGCGCCCCAGCGCGCGATCACCAAGATCGCCGGCGACCTCTATCGCTTCCAGAACAACTTTCACTTCTCGGTCTTCCTGGTGACGCCGGAGGGCGTGATCGCGACCGACCCGATCGACGCCGAGGCCGCCCAATGGCTGGAGGCCGAGATCCGCGCGCGCTTCGGTCAGGAGATCCGCTATCTCGTCCTCAGCCACGATCACGCCGACCATGCGGCGGGCGGCGAGGTGTTCGACGACACCGCCGTCGTGGTCGCCCACGAGAACGCCAAGCGCACCATCCTCGGCGAGGGCCGGCCGACGGCGGTGCCGGAGATCACCTTCAAGAAGCACATGGTCATCGAGCTGGGCGGCAAACGGGTCGAGCTGATCTATCCCGGCCCGAGCCACTCCGACAATCTCATCGCGATGTACTTTCCCGAGGAGCGCGCGGTCTTCGCGGTCGATTTCATCTCGGTGAAGCGGCTGCCCTACCGGGACCTGAACGACGCCTACTTCCCGCAGTGGATGGCGGCCATCGAACGGGTCGAGGCGCTCGACTTCGACATCCTGGTGCCCGGCCACGGGCCGCTCGGCACCAAGCAAGACGCCGCCGACCACCGGGCCTATCTGGAGGCGCTCTACGACGAGGTGCTGGCCGCCGCGCGCGCCGGCCAAAGCCTGGAGGAGATGCAGGCCTCGATCACTCTCGACGCCTATAAGGACTGGGGCCAGTACGACGACTGGCGGCCGCTCAACATCGAGGGCATGCTGAAGAACATCAGCCTGCACCGCCGCGGCAACTGAGCCGGGCGGCCTCGCGGGCCTCTCGCGCCGCTCTCGCGAGGGGCTTGGCCCGGGTCCGGCGGATCTGGCATCCTGGGCCATGGTCGACAGTCCCGACATCGCCCTGGAGGCACTGCGCCGACGGATCCGCGGCGGCGGCCGGCTGCTGCTCGACAGCCTGAGCGAGGACGAACTGGCGGCGGCCCACGTCCTGCTGCGCGACGGCGAGGCCGAGATCATCAACGAGGCCTGCAAGCCGTTCCTGGTCCGCGTGCTGGCGCGTTAGAGCAGTATCCGGCCACGCCTCTCGGCGGCCATCGCTGGCCGCCCTTTCCGCCGGCCCGCGCCGGCGATAGCCTCGCGCCATGTTCGACGCGGCGACCGTCCTGGCGATCCTCGCCACCTTCCTGCTCGCCGGCACGGTCAAGGGCGTGATCGGCCTCGGCCTGCCGACGGTGAGCCTGGCGCTCCTGACCGTGGCGATCGACCTGCCGAGCGCCATGGCCCTGCTGCTGGTTCCCTCGTTCCTCACCAACCTCTGGCAGGCCCTCGTCGGCGGCCATCTGACGGCGGTCGTGCGACGCACCTGGCCGTTCCTGGCCGTGGCCACCGCCACGATCTGGCTCGGCGCGCTGGCGCTCACCCGCGTCGATCTGTGGGCGCTCTCGGCGCTGCTCGGTTTACTGCTGACGGTCTACGCGGGCCTCAGCCTCGCCGGCCTGCGCGTCGCGGTGCCGGCCCGCCACGAGGCGTGGCTCGGCCCCCTGGTCGGCGCGGTCAACGGCGTGCTCACCGGCATGACCGGCTCCTTCGTGGTGCCGGGCGTACTCTACCTGCAGGCCCTCGGGCTGTCGCGGGACCTGCTGATCCAGGCCATGGGGCTCTTGTTCGCGCTCTCCACCGCGGCCCTGGCGCTCGCCCTCGGAACGAACGGCCTGCTGAGCCCCGAGCTCGGCCTCTGGTCGGGCGCGGCGGTGGCGCCGGCGCTCGTCGGCATGACGCTCGGCCGGCGGGTCCGGCAAGCGCTGTCGGAGGCGCTCTTCCGGCGCGTCTTCTTCGTCGCCCTCTTGCTGCTCGGCGCCTACATCGTCGCCGGCGCGCTCGCCCAGGCTTAGGCTAGGCTGCGGCTTAGGCCGAGGCCGGCCACTCGAAGTCGGGACGCAGGCCCTCGTGCACCGGGCGGCCGTCGTCCGGCCGCGGCGCGCCGCTCGCCGGATCGTAGAAGGCGTGATAGGTCGCCGGCAAGTTGCCCTCGTCGTAGCCCATGAGGTTGGGCACGATCACCCGAATGCGGCTCTGCTTGTCG
>JAWWCG010000377.1:0-4419 GCA_033720555.1 Kiloniellales bacterium
CCCCACTCCCGGAAATAGACGCCGTCGGCATCGACCCGCATGTGCGCGCCGGCTCGGCGGCCCGTGCGCCAGGCATGAACGCCGATCGCCAGGCCGAACGCCAGCAGCAGACCGCCGATCCATTGGCTGTCGGCCACGCTGTCGTCCGCGAACAGCAGCGTCGCCGCGCCGACCACGATGCCAAGCCCGGCGACCACCAGGCCGTGGCGGACCTTGGACTGGCCGATGCGAAACTCCTGAACCCGATGGTCTGTCATGGCGGGCTCGCCGATCTCCGCTGCCGCGACACCACCCTAGATTGCCCGCACGGCGGCCCCAGGGGAAGCCCGGGGGGAAGCCCGGGGGAAGCCCGGGGGGAATCCCGGCACCGCGAGCGGGCGAGAATTGCCTCGGGCGGAAAGAAAAGAGGGGCGCCGTGACGGGCGCCCCTCGCATCAGGGCTCGCAGCGACCGCGGCGTTAGATTTCGCCGCTGGTCGCTTTACGCAGGTTCTCCGAGGTGGCGTGCTTTTCGATATCCTCCTTGTAGGTCCGGTTTTCGAACTTGCACTGCCAGATGTGCCAGCCGATCCAAAGCACCACGGCAATCACCACCATGATGAACTCCGAGCCCACGAAGGGGTAGATCAAGGTCACGTCGCCCAGATCCACGGCCCAGCTATCAAGAGGTGTCGTCGACATGAAACTGTCCTCCAAAGTCTCGAGTGGGTCCCGGCCTCACACGGCCGCCTGTTCGGCTTGCGCCACCTCGCGGCGCGCCCGGTCGGCTTCCTGCATGGTGCCGAAGTCGAGGCCAAGCAGCTCGACCTCTCGCGGAATCCGCAGCAGGCCCGCGCCGTGCAGAATCTTGGCGAGGATCCACGCCGGGATGAAGCCCAGCACCCAGAACATGATGATCGCGCCGATGAACTGACCCCAGGGCGAGATCGTGGCGAAGCCTTCGTAGGGCGAGGATGGATGCCCCCACAAGACGAAGCCGGCGATCACCAATCCCCAGAAGCCGGCATAGCCGTGGACCGCCACGGCGCCGACCGCATCGTCCACCTTGAAGCGGCGCTCCACCCAGAAGTGCATCTTGTAGGCGATGGCCGTGCCGATGCCGCCGATGAACAGGGCCTGGAGCGGGTGGTAGAGGTCGTTGCCCGCCGAGGCGGTGATCACCCCCGCCAGGCCGCCCGAATAGGTCCAGAAGGCGTCGCCCTTCGAGACCATGTAGCCGATCATCAGGCCGCCGGCCAGGGACATCAGGAAGTTCATGGTGATGGCCGAAAGGGTGGTCGGCGTCAGGTAGATGGTCGTCGCGGTCTGCGTCGGGCCGGTCATCTCGCCGGCGATGAAATCGGTCGTCGCCACCGGCACGTTGCAGGCCACATAGAAGCCCCAGAAGCCGGTGTAGATCAGGAACAGCCCGATGCACACCAGCCAAGCATTGTGCGGCGCGATGTCGCGCGGCGTGCCGTCGGCCGCGAACTTGCCGAGCCGCGGGCCGAGGACCACCAGCACGCCGAGCGCGCAGCCGCCGGCAATCGCGTGGATCACGCCCGAGGCGTAGGCATCGTGGTAACCGAGGATCTCGACCATCCAGCCGCCGTAGCTCCAGCCCCAGGCGGCGTCGATCGACCAGGTGACCGAACCGATCAGGATCGCGATCAGCCAGAAGGCGAACTTGCGGATGCGCTCGATCACGGCGCCGGAGACGATGGAGGCCGCCGTCCAGGCGAACAGCAGGAAGGCCGCCCAGAAGACGCCGGTGATCCGGTCGTCGAGCCGCGGGCCCATGCCCTCGCTCCACGGAACCGACGCTTCCGCGAAGCTGGGATCGGGATGGCCCCAGCCGCCGGTGATCCCCGGTCCGCCCGCGAAGGCCCAATAGATCCACCAGCCGAAGAAGAACCAGGTAATGGTCACCAGCGGCACCAGCATGGTGTTCTTCAGCAGCGTGTGGAGGTGGTTCTTCTGCCGGCTGGCGCCCACCTCGTACATACAGAATCCCACGTGGATCAGGAACATGAGCGCGACCGTGATCCAATAGTAGAACTCCGTGAAGACGACTGTTAATGCACCGATATCTGTGTCCATTTCGCCCTCTCTCGTCGTCGCACTGACTCTTTTGCGTCACACTGATCGGCCAAGCGCCGCGCGCCCGCGGCCAGCCCGTTCGCCGGACCGCCCGCGGCGCCCCCGCCGAGCCTGGGGCCGTGCCTCGTCTGGTTCTCTGTTCCGGGGATTCCGCCACACGCGATGGCGCGATACCGGCCTGCGGCCAGCAGCGTTGTCAGATTATATGCGTGCCATGCAGTTGGCTGCACGGAACCCCCAAGCCCCCCGATTCTTTGCGTCGGTTGCCGGCAAAGGCTACCCGAGACCGAGTCCGAGCACAATCAAACAAATTTCTTATGGATAAACACCGCTCGGCCCCCTCGCCTTCAACCACGCGCGCGCCCCGCCCGCGCCGGAGCCAGCCTCGGAGCGCGAGGGAGCGGCCGGGTCTCACCCGGCCGGCGGATCGGCGCTGGCCTCGGACCAGTCCGGGCGGAACGCGAGCACCCGCGCGCCGCCGGGGATATGCGCGTTGAACAAGCTGTTGTGCCAGAAGGTCGCTTGATAGGCCGGGTGGCTCTCCGGCAACTGACGCAGGCGGCACGGCAGATCGTAGCTCTGGCTGTATTGGTCGAACACCAGCCGGCAGCGGCCGGCGGCCAGCAGGCGATCGGCGGTTTGCGAGACCTGGCCGAACAAGGCGGTCAGCTCGTCGGAGAATTCCTCGGGCCGCTGGTAGTAGGCCGCGGCGAGAAACTTCAGGGCGTCGCGGTAGCGCGCCTCCGGGTCGTTGGTCTTGCGGGCGAGATGACGGAACTGGCTGGTGACCTCGCCGGGCTCGCTCTTGTTGATCAGGACCGTGACCCGCCCCAGATCGGCCGCCGGCTCGCCCGCCAGGACTCGCGGGCGCATGCCGCCGCTCGGCCGACCCCCGGCCTGGCGGACCGCCATCTGACGCACCCGGCACTGCCAGCCGAGAAAATGGGCCCGCAGCGCCTGGGCGGCGTCGTCGAGGATCACGAGATGCGAGCGGTCGGCGTCGGTCATGGCGGGGCTCGGCTCAGGCTTGCGGTGGACGCGGGCGGCACGGGGCGGTGCCGGGCGGATGTTACGGTGCCCGGCGGCCCGTCATCAACCGCCTACGGACGGCCGGCGCTCGACGGCGTTGGCCGGCGTTGGCCGGCGTTTGGCGGCGTTGGCCGGCGTTTGGCGGCGCGCTCCGAGGAGCGTCTCAGGGCAGCAGCACCTCGTCGGCGTCACCCGCCAGATCGCCGATGCCGCCCAAGCGGTCGCGCAGCCTGCCGCGCCGGGAGAGTTTCACTTGCGCGGCCAAGGGCAGGTCCGTCAGCCGGATGATGCCGTTGTTGACCAGCACCGCGATCAGGTCCTCGAGAACGCGAATCAGCTCCAGGTCCGAGGCCTCGAGCTCGCCGCGGATCTCCGCCACGCGGACGTGCGCGCCGACGAACGACAAGAGCTCGGGATGGTCGGCGGCCAGCGGCTCCTGGCGGTCGCCGTCCCGTTCGGCGTGGAGGGACGTGATGCGACCCTCCGGGTCGCGGGTCACATAGGGCATGCCCGTTTCTCCCCGGGCGGCACGGCAAGCCTAGCCCCGCCAGCGTTAACTTATTGTTAGTGCCTCCGCGCATGGGCCCCACGATTTGGCTTATGCGTTCGATCGATTCCGAAGGGCGCCCGACGACGGTGATCTCGCGTCAGGCCGTGTCGCGCGCGCGCACGACGCGTCGGCTGGTCTGCGTGTCGGCGCCACGTCGGTCGACGGCCCCGATCCGTGTCGGATTTCCGCGTTTCGAACATCCCCGGCGGCAGGGCCGTTCGGGTCTCGAAGCAGGCCTTGGCCGTCGGCGACGGCCGCCGTGAGCCCAAAGTTGTCGTTGGCCGCCGGCCCACCGGCTAGCCAGCGGCGATATCCTCGCCGGCGACCAGAACAAACTCGTTCTCGGCTCCTGCCAGCCGCTTTTGCAGATAAGGCTGATATTCAGGATCGGCATAGAACGCCCGAGCGGCTTGCTCCGAGGGCCATTCGATGATGACGAAGACCGAAGGCAGCTCCGCCCCTCCTTCGAGGCGGTCCATGGTCTTCGTGCGCACGAGATATTTTCCCCCATGCTTGTGCACCAGGGCCGTCACGGCCGGCAGATAGTCCGCCACCCAGGACTCATCGATCAGCGTCACCCTGACGACTGCATAGTATTTCATGGCCGCCTCCCCCCTGAATCGGACCTGAATCGGATCTGAACCGGACCTGAATCGGACGTCGGGTGTCAGGCTACGCTTCCGGCCGACATCGGTCGAGCGATCGGGGGGATGCCGGCCTGCGTTTCAAAACAGCGGCCGCCGGCCGGCGGGACCCGGCCTC
>JAWWCG010000378.1:0-4410 GCA_033720555.1 Kiloniellales bacterium
TCGCAGCGCGAGGTCTTTCGCAACCGCATCTATGCCGGCGACACGCACATGTCGGTGTGGTCGGGCTTGGAGAACGCGCTGCCGAACGCCGACATGAGCCCGGTCGAGCTGGCGCCGTTGAATCAGGTCTATCTGCAATGGCCGAAGTGGGGCCAGTACTATCAGACCAAGGGACGATCCGGCGAGCCCGTCGACATGCCGCTGCCCGAGGAGCTCGTCGAGCTGTTCCACGCCTGGGAGCGGGCGACCGATCGCGCGGAACGCGAGCGGATCTGGCAACGCATGCTGGAGATCCACGCCGATCAGATCTACACGCTCGGCATCGTCGCCGGCGTGCCGCAGCCGGTGGTGATCCACAACTCCCTGAAGAATCTGCCGGAGACCGGCCTCTACAATTGGGACCCCGGGGCATTTTTTGGCATGTATCACCCCGATAGCCTATGGTTCGACGCGAAGTCGGTGGTGAACTAGGCTTCGAGCAAGCCGATCGGGGGGTAGATGCTCGCGTACACGGCTCACCGCATCCTGATTATGATTCCCACGCTGATGGCGATCAGCTTCGTGGTGTTCGTGATCATCCAACTGCCGCCCGGCGACTACCTCGAGACCTACATCGCCGAGCTGCAGAGCCAGGGCGAGGCCGTCGACCCGCAAAAGATCCAGTTCCTGCGCGAGCAGTACGGACTCGATCGGCCGTTCATGGAGCAGTATGTGCTCTGGGTCTGGGGCCTGCTCCAGGGGGACATGGGCTATTCCTTCGAATACAGCCTGCCGGTCTCCGAGGTGGTCGGCGACCGCTTGTGGCTGACCTTCCTGGTCGCCTTCACCACCATCCTCTTCACCTACGCCGTCTCGTTTCCGATCGGCATCTATTCGGCGGTGCGCCAATACAGCCTCGGCGACTATGCGCTCACCTTCATCGGGTTCCTCGGCTTGGCCACGCCCAACTTCCTGCTCGCCCTCGTGCTCCTCTACCTGGCGAACGTCTGGTTCGGCACCTCGATCGGCGGGCTGATGGATCCGCAATACATCGACAAGCCGTGGACCTGGGGCAAGGTCGGCTCGATCCTCGAGCACCTCTGGGTGCCCGTCGTCGTGATCGGCACCTCCGGCACGGCGGGCATGATCCGTCGCCTGCGCGCCAACCTGCTTGACGAGCTTCAAAAGCAATACGTCATCACCGGCCGCGCCAAGGGCGTCGGCCCCGCCAAGCTGCTGCTCAAGTATCCCCTGCGCCTGGCGATCAATCCCTTCATCGCCGACATCGGATCGATCCTGCCGCAAGTCGTCTCCGGCGCGGTCCTGGTCTCGGTCGTGCTCGATCTTCCGACCACCGGCCAGATGCTGGTCCAGGCGCTGAGAAGCCAGGACATGTACCTGGCCGGCTCCTTCCTGATGTTTCAAGCGCTCCTGGTGGTGATCGGGGTCTTTCTGTCCGATCTCGCGCTCGCCGCGCTCGACCCGCGCATCCGGTTGATGGGAGGCGCGACGCGATGAGCGAACGCATCGAACACTACGTCAATCCCACGCCGTTCGATCCCTATCGGGTCGAGGCCATGACGCCGGAGATGGAGCGCTATTACATGGCCTCCCAGTGGCGCATCATGTGGTGGAAGTTCCGCCGCCATCGCTTGGCCGTGATCGCGGCCGTGGTGCTGCTGGTGATGTACGTCTCGATCCTGATCGGCGAGTTCCTGTCGCCCTACAATCTGGAAACGCGGCACACGAATTTCATCTACGCGCCGCCGCAGCCCATACACCTGTTCCACGAGGGCGAGTTCGTCGGGCCCTTCGTCTACGGCTTCGACTTCAAGCTCAATCTGGAAAACCTGCGCCGGGAGTACACGCCGGACACCGACGACGTGCAGCCGCTCAAGTTTTTCTGCATGGGCGACCGCTACGAGATGTGGGGCTTGGTCCCCGGCGAGCTGCACCTGGCGTGCCCGGCCGACGGCGGCACTTTGTTCCTGCTGGGCACCGACCGCCTGGGCCGCGACATGCTGAGCCGCATCATCTACGGCGCCAGAGTCTCGCTGACCATCGGCCTCTTCGGCATCACCCTCAGCTTCCTGCTCGGCATCATCATCGGCGGCGTGGCCGGCTACTACGGCGGCTGGATCGACAACCTGATCCAGCGCTTCATCGAGGTCGTGCGATCGTTCCCGGAGATCCCCTTGTGGATGTCGCTGTCGGCCATCCTGCCGGTGACCTGGCCGCCGCTCTGGATCTACTTCGGCATCACCATCATCCTCGGTCTGCTCGACTGGCCGGGCCTGGCGCGCGCCGTGCGCTCGAAGCTGCTGTCGCTGCGCGAGGAGGACTTCTGCACCGCCGCCCAGCTGATGGGGGCCTCGCCGGCGCGCGTCATCGGCCGCCATCTGCTGCCCAGTTTCGCCAGCCACCTGATCGCCTCGGCGACGCTCTCGATTCCCGCCATGATCCTGGGCGAGACCGCGCTCTCCTTCCTCGGACTCGGCCTGCGGCCGCCGATCACCTCCTGGGGCGTGCTGCTGGCCGAGGCGCAGAACATCAACGTGGTCGCGCTCTATCCCTGGCTCATGCTGCCGGTCATCCCGGTGATCGTGGTCGTGCTGGCGTTCAACTTCCTCGGCGACGGCCTGCGCGACGCCGCCGACCCCTATAAGTAGCCCGGCGGCAAGTCATCCACCGGAGGGGTCAGGCGCCCGCCAAAACCACCACGTCCATGGGGCGCGCGGCGCCGGCGATCTCGAGCCCGGCGTGACGCGGCCTTTCCTCGGGCGGCCGGTAGCCCTGGCTCAGGGCCAGCTCGTAACTGGCCGCGTCGCACACGCCCCGGGCGCCGAGATTCTTGTTCGCCTTCTCCAGTTTGGCCGACAGGTTCACGGCATCGCCGATCACGGTGTATTCGAGTCGGGTCTCGTCGCCGACCGCGCCGAACAGGATCCGCCCCGTCGCCACCGCGCCGTTGACGCTCGGGCTGGGCCGCCCCGCGGCCGCGCGCTCGGCCTGCCAGTCGCGGGCGACGCGAAGCGCCTCCTCCAAGGCGGCCAGCGCGTCGGCGGCGTAGCTCGGCGACGGCACGGCGGCTCCGAAGGTCGCCAGGATGCCGTCGCCCAGGAACTTGTCGATGGTTCCGCCGTGCCTTTGGATGACCGGGACCATGCGCGCCTGGTATTCGGCCAAAAGGCCGATCACCTCGTCGGCGCTGGCTTGGCCGACCAGCTTGGTGAAGCCGCGCATATCCAGGTTGAGGATCGCGGCGTCGCGCAGCTCACCGGTGCCGGCGCGGATCTCCTGCTCGGAGCCCTTGATCCGGGCGGCGATCTCGGGGTCGAAGAAGCGCGACAGCTCGCGCGCCGCCGTCTGCTCGGCGACCGCGCGCACCAGCAGGCCCTTGGCCCGCTGCAGGGCGACGGCGATGATGCCGGTCACCAGCAGGATCGAGATGATCTTGTCGAACTCGGCGCCCAGCAGAATGGCGTTGGAGGTCAGGTAGGTGACGTAGTTGCGCGTGATCATGGTGTCCGTCGGATCGACCATGACGACATAGACGATCATGGCGCCCCAGCCGACGGCCGCGACGAAGCCGGCGAGCAGGACGTAGCGGGCCTCGAACCTGAGGGCGCGCAGGGCGATGAAGATGAAGACGTAGAGCAGCGTCGGCGCCTTGAGGTAGAACGAGGCCGGCTGCTGATACTGCAGATGAAAGCTCCAGATCAGCACCATCAGCAGCGAGATGTCGAGCACCACCGAGAGCGCGAGCGACCAGGCCGGCAGCCGGCCCCTGTGCGCCCACACCAGCCGGACCACGGTCAGCAGGAGATAGATCGCCAGCGCCCAGGGAACCGGCGCGAACTCGGCGTCCTCGGCGAAGGTTTTGGGCGACACCAGGTAAAGCGTGCCCAAGATCAGGACCACGGCGAGCTGGAACCATCCGATCAGAATCTCGCTGCGGTCCTGCTGGGCGCGGATCTGCTCGCGGACCCGTTCGGGCAGTTGGGCGGTGTCCTCGGTGGCCAAGAGGCCTTTCCGGCCCACGCTCGAGATCGCCATGACCACTCATCCTCCAGTCGGGCTCGACGGCGGCCGCGCGCCGTCATCACAGGCGCGGTCGCGTCAAGATGCCTGTCGCCGACGCTTGTCACCGGCGCTTGTCGGCAAAGCTTGGCGGCAAACCGCGCCGGCGACGACGTGGGCAGGATTGCGCCAGTTCGCGGCGCGAGACAACTCACTTGCCCGACATTTCCTCGTGAAACGGCCGTGAGGCGCCGGCGGGGCCGCCGGCCGCGCGCGGGCGAACGCTTCAGTCGGCGGACGTTTTCCTCAACCAAAGGCTCGATTCGTAGGCCCCCTCGGCGAGCGGCAGGCCGCCGACCGGGCTCGCGGCCACGGCCGGGGCCATGCGGGTGGCCACGTAGTGGCTGGCGA
>JAWWCG010000379.1:0-4409 GCA_033720555.1 Kiloniellales bacterium
AGCGTCAGGAGCTGCTCGCGCTCCTCGCCTTCATCGGCGGCCTGTCGGCGGCGACCGGCATGATGATCGTGGCGACCGTCGCCATCAGCACCATGGTCTGCAACAACCTGGTCATGCCGGTCCTGCTGCGGGTCGCCTGGCTGCACCTGGCCGACAAGGGCGACCTCACCGGCCTGCTGCTGAGCATCCGGCGCGGCAGCATCCTGTTCGTCCTGCTGCTCGGCTATCTCTACATGCGGCTGATCGGCGAGTCCTACGCGCTGGTCTCGATCGGCCTGGTGTCGTTCGCCGCGGCGGCCCAGTTCGCGCCGGCGATCCTGATCGGCATCTTCTGGAAGGGCGCCAGCCGCGCCGGGGCCCTGGCCGGCCTGAGCGCCGGGTTCCTGGTGTGGACCTACACGCTGCTGCTGCCGTCCTTCGCGCGCTCCGGCTGGCTCACCGAGAGCTTTCTCACCGAGGGTCCGTGGGGCCTGTCGTTCCTCATGCCCTACGAGCTGTTCGGCCTCGTCGGGCTCGATCACATCTCCCACGCCCTGTTCTGGAGCCTGGCGGTGAACATCAGCCTGTTCATCGGCATCTCGCTTGCGAACCGCCAGACCATCCTCGAGCGCGGCCAGGCGGTGCTGTTCGTCGACGTGTTCAAGCGGACCACCGGGGGCAGCCGGGTCTGGCGCGGCACCGCGTCGATCCGCGACCTGCGCGAGCTGGTGGCCCGTTTCCTCGGGCGCAACCGCACCCAGGCGGTCTTCGCGGCCTACGCCCGGCACCGCGGCCTGGCGCCCGGCGAGGACGGCCCGGCCGACGTCGAATGGGTGCGCTTCGCCGAGCGCCAACTCGCCGGCGCCATCGGCACCGCCTCGGCCCGGGTGATGGTGGCGACGGTGGTGACCGAGGGCACGCCGGACATCGACCAGGTGATGGAGATCCTCGACGAGGCCTCCCAGGTGATCGAGTACAGCCGACGGCTGGAGGAGAAGTCCCGCCAGCTTGAGACCGCGACCCAGGAGCTCAGGGCCGCCAACGCCCGCCTGCAGGAGCTCGACAAGCTGAAGGACGACTTCGTCTCGACGGTGAGCCACGAGCTGCGTACGCCGCTTACCTCGATCCGCTCGTTCAGCGAGATCCTGCACGACAATCCCCGCGCCGGGGACGATCAGAAGAAGGAATTCCTGGCCATCATCATCGCCGAGAGCGAGCGCCTCACCCGGCTGATCAACGACATGCTCGACCTGGCCAAGATGGAGGTGGGCAAGCTCGACTGGTACATGGACGACATCGACCCCCGCGCGGTGATCGAGCAGGCGGTGGCGTCGACCCGCACGCTGTTCGGCGCGGACAAGAGGGTCGAGCTGCAGGTCGACCTGCCGGCCCGCCTGCCCGCCGTGCGGGCGGACCGCGACCGGCTGACCCAGGTGATCGTCAATCTGCTGTCCAACGCCGCCAAGGTCTGCGAGCGCCCCGGCGGCCGGGTGGCGATCGCCGCGGCCGGCGAGCCGGCGTTCCTGCGGGTCTCCGTGACCGACAACGGCCCCGGCATCCGGCCGGAGAACCAGAGCCTGATCTTCGAGAAGTTCCAGCAGGCCAGCGACACCCTGACCGACAAGCCCGAGGGCACCGGCCTCGGCCTGCCGATCTGCCGCGAGATCGTGGAATACTTCGGCGGCCGCATCTGGGTCGAAAGCCGACCCGGCGAAGGCTCGACCTTCTCCTTCACGGTGCCCACCGCCGCCGTCGCCCTGGCCGAGGCGACCGCCGTCGCCGAATAGGCCCGCGCGGCGGCGCGCCTCAGGCTTTGTCCATGATCAGGGTTTGTACATGAACTGCTGCTCGTCGAGCTCGGGGACGCTCATGAGGCGCTCGTCCTCGGGGAGCTGGAGCTGCTCGTAGAGGTAGCGCGCGCGGTCGCGCACGGTGGACACGTGATCGCCGGCATAGAGCAGCTTCTGGAAGAGGTCCGGGCCCTCGAGGGCGCCGGCATCGACCTTGAGCGCCTCGATGTAGCTGTCGAAGGCGGATTGGTACTGGCCCATGCGGTCGTAGACGATGCCGCGGTTGGCGTAAGCGGCGGCCAGCGCGCCGCGCCCGGTGCGGTCGTCCGGATCGGCCTCCAGCGTCGCTTCCAGCCGCTCGATCAGATAGTCGAGCTCGGCGATCGCCGTCTCGTACTGCTCGGTCTCGATGAACACCAGGGCGCGGCCCATCAGGGCGCCGCGGTGCTCCGGGGCCTCTTGCAACGCCTTGTCGAAGGCCTCCAGCGCCTCGTCTTGGAGCCCGTCGCGCAGGCGCAGGTCGCCGACCTCGGTGTGGTAGTCGCCGGGCGGTCGGTTGACGAAGTCGTCGACGATGTCCCAGAAGATGAACCCGCCAACCGTGAGGATCGCCATCAGGAAAATGAACCGCCGCAGCACCCTCGGGGTCATGGCGCGTCCTGAAACAGGTAGCTGGTGTAGAGAAAGGCGAAGACGAACGACAGCAGGGCCGAGGTGACGCTGGCGCGTCGCCTGAGCCGCCGGCGGTCCGCCTCGTCGATCTCGCCCTGGCGCATGGCGCGGCGCACGTAGAGCACCCAGATGAGCTGGCGCACGGGCAGGAACAGCGCCAGCGCCAGGACCACCACCCAAAGCGGCATGAAGGTTTTGGTGAACAGGATCTCCATGACTCCGGAACTCCGGCACTCCGACCGCCGGCCTGGGCTCGCCATGATTGGGGCCCGCGCCGCCCTGTCAAGCGCCGGCGCACGCCGGCCGGATATCGGCCCCTCGTCGGACCGCCCGCGGCGCCGCCACGCCGGCGGCGTCGGGAAAGCGCCAAAGAAGATGGGGGAGGCTCGCGCCTCCCCCAGGGTTGCGTTCGGCCGTCTGGTGGCTCAGCCGCGTTGCTTCTCCACCGCAACGTCGCCGATGTCCTCCACCAGCGCCTCGACTTCGCGCTCCGGCACGGTGGACATCTCCATCTTGTAGGCCAGGAACCACATCATGAAGACGCCCAGCAGCCAGAACAGGATCTGCCAGGCCCAAATCGACGGGATCCCGAAGGTCCAGCCTTCGACGCCGGCATTGGGCGCGCCGAAGATGTCGTTGCCGATGACCGCGCCCGGGCCGATGCCGAAGAACAGCCAGGCCAGGGTGATCCCCCAGGCGATCGGAACCAGGCCCCGCTTGCTCTCGGGCAGCGCCGCATGCTCCCGCAGGAAGTTGTGGTAGGTCATGCGGTGGGCCCGGTCGTTCTCGTTCTGGGTCATGGCCGAGACCGGGATGCAGACCAGCAGGTTGAAGATGATGCCCCAGCCGGCCGAATGGATGGTCCAGGGCCAACGTCCCCAGGGAAGCTCGATCCCGGCCCAGCCGGCGATGGTCGCGCCGAACGATTCGGTGAAGATCACCCCCAGCAGACCCGCGGCCAAGCCGAGCGTCGCGCCCTGCCGGGTGATCCACGGGAACCAGCAGATGGCGGCCAGCGAGGGCCACATCTGGAAGCCGAAGGCGACCGCCAGGCCGCCCAGCAGCACCAGGGCGTCGGCCGAGTGGGTCGCCACCATCAGCGCGGCCAGGACGATCACCAGCACCCCGAGGCGCCCGAACAGCTTCTGAGTCACGTGACTCGCCGTCGGGTTCAGGAAGCGCTTGTAGAGGTCGCGCGTCAGCATGGCGCCGGCGGTCGACATGTAGGCCGCGCCGGTCGACTGCATCGCCGCCAGGGCGCAGACCGCGAGCAAACCGACCAGCCATGGCGCGGTGTCCGCGATCAGGTTGAAGTAGTGCGGCACCAGGCCGGCCTGCTCGTTGTTGCTGAGATCCGGGATGACCTCGGACAGCGCGAGACCCGCATCGGTCACCGCCTGGTTGGCGCCCAGGAGATGCGCGCCCATGCCCTGGAAGGCGGTGAAGAAGAACAGGATCAAGCCGATGCAGAACGACGAGGCCCACACCTGCTGCGGCGCGAAGGGCTTCGGGCTCTGGTTGCCGAAGGACCACATGGAAAATGCCGGCGCGGACTGGATGCCCATCAGCGCGAACATGTAGGTCAGCACCATGATGCCGGTCCACGGCCCGCCGACCGGGGTCTCCTTGCCGAGGCCCGCGGTGAACTGAATCACCCCGGGTATGGCGAAGTAGGCGTTGTAGTCGCCGCCTCCATACTCGCCCGTGGTGCCCCATTTGCCGACGTCGGACGCGGCAAGACCGGCGAAGCCTTCGTTGAGCGTGGTCCAGCCGCCGGCCGCGTTCAAGGCGATGATGCCGGTGATGACGATGCCCAAGGCCAGGAGGATGCATTGCAGGGTGTCCACGTAGGCCACGGCGCGCAGGCCGCCCGAGGCCACGTAGATGAACACCACCGCCGAGAGCACCCACATGCCGACCTCGATCGAGAAGAGGTCGTCGGTCAGCACGTTGAACAGGAAACCCGAG
>JAWWCG010000380.1:0-4380 GCA_033720555.1 Kiloniellales bacterium
CCGCGGGTGGAGATCGTCTATTGCCGGCAATGCCGCTGGCTGATGCGCGCCGCCTGGATGGCCCAGGAGCTGCTCACCACCTTCGAGGAGAACCTGGGCGAGATCGCCCTGATTCCCGGAACCGGCGGGATCTTCGAGGTGCGCTTGGGCGACCATCTGCTTTGGTCGCGCGCGGTCGACGGCGGCTTTCCGGAGATCAAGGCGCTGAAGCGGCGCCTGCGCGACAAGGTCGCCCCCCGGCAAGGACCTCGGCCACAGCGACCGCAGCGACCGCAGCGACCGGCCGGGCTAGCGGCTGGGGCGCGGCCCCGATCGGCTCGAAACAGACCGAAAGGACGCGATATCGCCGGGACAGGCAAAGACATCCGCTTGGCGCCGCTCGTCGTCTTGGCGCTTTCGCTGGCGCTCCTATTGGTGTTCGTGCTGGCGGGCTTGGGGCTCGGGGTCGGCGCGGCCGGCGCCGCGCCGGGCGAGCAGTTCGCCGTCAAGGCGGCCGGAGTCGTCCTGCGCGCCGAGCCGCGCGGCGACGCCGAGGCGGTCATGACCCTCACGCCGGAGCATCGGCTGGTCGAGTTCGAGCGGCGCGGCGACTGGGTCCGGGTCGGCGTGTTTCGCGAGGTCGGCGCGTTCGGCTGGGTCGCGGCGGCGGACCTGGAAGCGGTGCCGCGGGACGTGCCGCCGCAGACGCCGCCACAGACGCCACCGCCGGCCCCCGCCGAGCCGCCGTCGCCCGGCCCGGGCGCCGCTCCGCCCTACCTGCTCGCCATCGGCGGCACGCCGGCGGTCCAATACCGGGGCACCTGCATCCTGGTCGGGGCGGACGGCTCGGAACGGACGGTGCCGATTTCCGGCTCGATTCCCTACAGCTATCGCCTGGTGAGCGAGACGGCGTCGTGCTGGGTGCGCAAGTGGGATTACTTCGGCCGGATGACGACCCGCCTGTCCCGCGGAGAGCGCGTCCTGGCCGAACTAACGACCTCGGGGCCGTTCAACCTGATCTGGATTCGCAGCGATGGCCCCTGGGGCCCGGCGCGCGCCCTCTTGCGCGGCGGCCTGGTCCCCAAGTCGAGCCCCAAGCGGTGACCGGCGGACAAACGACGGACGCGCGAACCACCGGCGCGCCAACGAAGGGCACGCGATGAACGGGCGAGGGCGGCGTCGCGCGTCAGGCCGGACGGCGACCGCCCTCGTCGGGACGCTTCAATTCGCGTCTGAAGCGGCTGTCCTGTTCGGAGACGATCGCCAAGACGGTCATGAAGACGACGAAAACGGCGACGATTCCCGCGCCGAAAGCGATTTCCCACAGCGCCATGCCTGGTCTCCCGGCTGTTCGCGGCCCGCGACGGGCCCTGTCACTGGACGTCATGGCAGCCTGGGCTGGCGAAGATCAACTGGCATTGACGTAAATCAATTAGAGTTGATAGGAGGCGGGACGGCCGGACGCACGGCGAGGCGTATTCTCTCGGCGCGCGGGCCGATCGCCTGGAACTCCGGGGCGCGGCCGCTCGTTAAGCCAGCGGCACGCCCGCCGCAAACCCGCCGCAAACCCGCCGCAAAGCCGGCGCAAAACCGGCGCTGACCCGCCCCACGGACCGGAGCGAATCGCTGATGGATGACGAGACGACGCCCAGCCTGGCGGATGCCGGGAAGGCAAGCGCCGGCGAAATCGAGCAGTGCGATCCGCTCGACGTCGCGCGCGAGCAGTTTCGCCGGGCGCGCGCGCATCTCGCCGACTTCAAGCGCGGCCTGGTCGATTTCTTCGAGGCGCCCAAGCGCACGATTTCCGTGTGCTTTCCAGTGGAGATGGAGGACGGGTCGGTCGAGACCTTTCACGGCTACCGCGTCCTGCACAACCGCGTGCGCGGGCCGGGCAAGGGCGGTATCCGATACCACCCGGAGGTCACGGTGCGGGAGGTCGCCGCCCTGGCCGCCCTCATGACCTGGAAATGCGCTCTGGTCGAGGTGCCGTTCGGCGGCGCCAAGGGCGGGGTGGTGTGCGACCCCAAGCGGCTCAGCGAGACCGAGCTGAGGCGGATCACCCGCCGCTTCGTCCATGAGCTGGGCGACGACATCGGGCCCCACACCGACATCCCGGCGCCCGACCTCTACACCGACGAACAGACCATGGCCTGGATCTACGACACCTACGACGCGCTGCATCCGGGCGAGAACAACCGGCCGGTCGTGACCGGCAAGCCGCTGGACCTGGGCGGCTCCCTCGGCCGCCGCGACGCGACCGGCCTGGGCGCGTTCTTCGCCACCGAGCGGTTCCTCGAGATGGAGCCGCTGGCCGGGCTCGACCGGCTCGCCGGCGCCCGGGTCGCGGTGCAGGGCTTCGGCAGTGTCGGCCAGGTGGCGGCGCGCTGCTTTCAGGAGGCCGGCGCCCGGGTGGTGGCGATCAGCGACTCCCAGGGCGGCGTCGTGCGCGAGGCCGGCCTCGACCTGCCGGCGGCGGAGGCCCACAAGCGCGAGCGCGGCAGCCTCGCCGGCCTGTCCGGCGCCGAGGCCATCGCCAACGACGACCTGCTCGAGATGCCGTGCGACATCCTGGTGCCGGCCGCCGTCGGCGGCCAGATCCGCCGGGACAACGCCGGCCGCCTCCAGGCCAAGCTGATCGTCGAGGCGGCCAACGCGCCGACGACGCCGGGCGCCGACGAGATTCTGAGCGAGCGCGGCGTCGTCGTGCTGCCAGACATCCTGGTCAACGCCGGCGGGGTGACGGTGAGCTACTTCGAGTGGGTGCAGAACTTCCAGAACCAGGAGTGGGCGCTCGACGACATCAACCGCCGACTGAAGCAGCGCATGGTCCGCGCCGTCGACGCCGCGGTCCACTGCTGGCGGCAGCTCGGCGCGCAGGCCGCGCCGGACGGCGGCGAGGGCGACGATGACGGTAATGGCGACGGCGCGGGCTCGCGCGCCCGGGCCCTCGATCTGCGCACCGCGGCGCTGGTGGTCGCCGTGCGGCGCGTCGCCAAGGCGACCTTGGAGCGCGGCATCTGGCCGTGAGCGCTAGCGCCGTTCGCCGGGCGCTGAAGCCTTAGTCGGCGGCGCCCTCGCGCAGGCGGGGCATGAGCTCGACCAGGTTGCAGGGCTTGTGGCGGTAGTCGAGCTGGCCCTTGAGGATCTCGCGCCAGCCGTCGCGACAGGCGCCGGGCGAGCCGGGCAGGGCGAAAAGGTAGGTGCCGCCGGCGACGCCGCCGACGGCTCGGCTCTGCATGGTCGAGCTGCCGATGGACTGATAGCTGATCCAGCGGAACAGCTCGCCGAAGCCCTCGATCTCCTTTTCCATCACCGCCTTGAAGGCCTCCGGCGTGACGTCGCGTCCGGTCACCCCGGTGCCGCCGGTGGAGATCACCACGTCGACCTCGGGCTCGGCGACGTAGGCGCGCAGCTTGGCGGCGATCGCCTCGGCGTCGTCCTCGACAATCTCGCGGGCGACCACCTTGTGGCCGTCGGCCTCGGCCAGCTCCTGGAGGGTGCGCCCGGACTTGTCGGTCTCCAGGGTGCGGGTGTCGGAGACGGTCAGGATGGCGATGTTGACGGGCAGGAAGGAGCGGGCGTGGTCACTCGGCGCCATAGGTCTGTCTGCCTCTTTTCGCGACTTGCCGGGCGGCCGACTGCACCGGCCGGTCGAGCGGAGTATAGGCGGGCCAGTCGCCGGCGGCTACGGCGTCGAGCGAGGGCAGTGGCTGGCCCAGGCGCGCGCGGTAGATCCACAGGTTGGCCAGCACGCTCTCGATGAAGTTCCGGGTTTCGCGCGACGGCAGGCTCTCGATGAAGAGAAGCGGGTCGTCGACCTCGGGCATGTTGCTTCGCCACTTGGCCAGATTGCCGGGGCCGGCGTTGTAGGCGGTCGCCAGGAGCAGGAGGTCGCCTTCCACCCGCCCGTGCTTCAGCAGGTAGTCGATGTAGCGCTGGCCGACGTCGATGTTGACGATCGGATCGAACAACTGATTGCGGGACGCGCCCCGGAAGCGGCGGCTGCGCTCCACGTAGTTGGCTGTGCTGGGCAGGAGCTGCATCAGCCCGCGCGCGCCGTCGCGGCTCTTGGCGTCGGTGTGGAAGGCGGACTCCTGGCGCATGACGGCATAGATGAGCGCGCGGTCGACCTGGAAGCCGCGTTCCGGCTGCCACGGCGGAATCGGGTAGAGGGCGCTGTCGGCCTGCTCGCCGCTCCAGCGCCCGCCGTCGGTCACCAGGCTGCGGGCGAGGCGCATGGCGTAGGCGGGAAACCCGGCGGCGTCGTTGAGCGCCAGCAGGGCGGCGGCGAGGGCGGGGTCGCCGTCGCCGTCGAGGCGGGCGAGCTCGCTCTGGGCGCGCCCGCGCTCGCCGACCTGGAGCAGGGCCAGCGCCCGCCGCGCCGCGGGGTCGGCCATCAGG
>JAWWCG010000381.1:0-4376 GCA_033720555.1 Kiloniellales bacterium
ACGCGCAACGTCGACGAGGTCCTCTCGCAGCAGGTTCCGGTGATCCGCAGCGGCGAGTTCGTCAACGACGACGGCGCGACCGTGCGGTTTCGCAGCATTCTGTTGCCGCTGAGCGGCGATCGGGACTCGATCGAATGCGTCATCGGCGCCGCGCGCTCCACGATCGGCGACCCGCCGGCGGCGAGGCGGTCCGGAGAGGGCGAGGGCGAGGGCGAGGGCAAGACGGCCGGCAAAGCCGAGTAGCGTCACGCTTCCGTCTTCCGAGAATTCCGCCGGGTCCGTCGAGGGCGCTTCGCCAGACGCGCGGGTGCGCCTGCCGCGCGACGTCTTAACCATTCCTTCGGGCCAATCGCCGGCCGCCGCGATCCGCGGCGCGCCTTCGTCGGCTGTAGCATTAAGCAACTCTTGATGATTATGGGTTTGAATTTGCGTCAACTTTCCGAGAGTTGTCCTGGAGCGGGGATGCTCGAACTTCGTGGCAGGCGCGATCGGCGCGGCACGCTGCTGGAGCGTTACGGCAAGCAGTTCGGCTACGTCATGGAGCGCCACAAGGTCGAAGCGGCGTTGACGGTGGCCAAGCAGAACGCCGAGCGCGCCGCCGAGGCTGCGCGCGTCGCCATGATCAAGGCGCAGACGTCCGACCGGACGAAGAGCGAGTTCCTCGCCAACATGAGCCACGAGCTGCGCACGCCGCTCAACGCGATCCTGGGGTTCTCCGAGATCATGAAGAACGAGATCCTCGGGCCCCTGGGGGCCGAGCAGTACAAGGAATACATCCGCGATATCCACGAAAGCGGCACCTATCTGCTCGACGTCATCAACGACATTCTGGACATCTCAAAGGTCGAGACCGGCAACCTGGAGCTGGCGGAGTCCGAGGTCGACGTGGGCGAGGTGGTCGCCAAGTCGATCCGCCTGGTGCAGGAACGCGCGCGCGATTCCGGCGTCAAGCTGATCGTCACGATCGACGACGACGTGCCGGGGATTTTCGCCGACGAGCGGATGGTCAAGCAGTGCCTCGTCAATCTTCTGTCCAACGCCGTCAAGTTCACGCCGCA
Source organism: Kiloniellales bacterium (assembly GCA_033720555.1). Taxonomy (GTDB): domain Bacteria; phylum Pseudomonadota; class Alphaproteobacteria; order Kiloniellales; family JAKSDN01; genus CALJXB01. The sequence continues at coordinate 1,059 of JAWWCG010000381.1, forward strand.
GGACGGCAAGGTCGAGACCGTGGCGCGCAGCTTGGTAGACGGAGGGCTGTGCGTCTCGGTGGCCGACACCGGGATCGGCATCTGCGAAGAGGATTTCGACCGGGTGCTCAGTCCCTTCGGTCAGGTCGAGAGCGCCTATAGCGGCACCTACGAAGGGACCGGTTTGGGGCTTCCCATCACCAAGGCCCTGATCGAGCTGCATGGCGGCCACTTGGCGTTGCAGAGCGCGGTCGGCGTCGGCACGACGGTCACCCTGTCATTTCCGAAGGAGCGGATCCTTGAGCCAGTTGCTTAACCAAGCCTCGACGGCGTCGCCGCGAGCCGTGGCCGAGGCCAGGGCCGACCTGGATACTCCGAGCGGGCCCCAAGCGGCGGTCGCCAGCGCGCACGCGGTGCGGGTCGGCCGGGTCGTCGCCGTCTCGGGCTCCCAGGTCATCACCCTGTTGGAGACCGGCGCCGGCCACAGCGCCGACACGCCGAAGATGCAGATCGGCACGCTGATCAAGATGGAGACCCCGATCTCCACGGTCTTCGGCATGGTGAGCGGCCTCAGCATTCCGATTCCCAAACAGGACGCCGGCGATGCCGAGCTCAACATCATCGAAATGGAGCTGGTCGGCGAGACCATGAAAGGCGCGAGCGCGGCCAAGCAGCCGTTCCAGCGCGGCGTCTCGATCTTTCCCACGCTCGGCGACAGCGTCTATATGGCCACCAAGCAGGACCTCGAGCGGGTCTACGCGCCGCCGGCCGTGGACACGGTGCGCATCGGCACGATCCATCAGGACGAGGCCTTGCCCGCCTTCGTCGGCACCGACAACCTGCTGGGCAAGCACTTCGCCATTCTGGGCACCACCGGCTCCGGCAAGTCCTGCGCCGTCGCGCTCATCCTGCAGTCGATTTTGAAGCGCCATCAGAACGCGCACATTCTGCTGCTCGATCCCCACGACGAGTACGCCCACGCCTTCGGCGACATGGCCGAGGCGCTCGATCCGAGCAACCTCAAGCTGCCCTACTGGCTGTTCACCTTCGAGGAGATCACGGAGGTCATCCTCGGCGACAATGACCAGTCGCGCAAGGCGGAGGCCGCGATCCTCAACGAGGCGATCTGCGAAGCCAAGCGCAAGTACATGCTGAAGAGCGACGCCAACGCCGCCGCCTACGTCACGACCGACACGCCGGTGCCCTACCAGATCAGCGAGCTGCTGCAGATCATCGACGAAGCCATGGGCAAGCTCGACAATCCCGAGAACTCGGCGCCCTACCTCAGGCTGAAGTCGCGCATCAACGCGCTCAGGGTCGACTCGCGCTTCGGCTTCATGTTCGGCGGCCTGGGCGCCCGCGACAACATGTCCGACGTGCTCGCCCGCCTGTTCCGCATCCCGGTCGCCGGGCGGCCGATCACCATCGTCGATCTGTCGGGGGTGCCCTCGGAGATCATCAATGTCGTGGTGTCCGTGCTGAGCCGCATGATGTTCGACTTCGCGGTCTGGAGTGATCGGGCGCTGCCCATGCTGCTGGTCTGCGAGGAGGCGCATCGCTACGTGCCGCAGGACACCAGCCTCGGCTTCGAGCCGACCAAGAAGTCGCTCTCGCGGATCGCCAAGGAGGGGCGCAAGTACGGCGTCTCGTTGTGCGTCGTCAGCCAGCGGCCCTCGGAGCTCGCGGCCGGCATCCTCTCCCAGTGCAACACCATCTTCGCGCTGCGCATGAGCAATCAGAAGGACCAGGAATTCGTCCGCGGCGCGCTCTCGGAATCGGCCATGGGCCTGATGGAGTTCCTGCCGTCCATGCGCAACGCCGAGGCGATCGCGGTGGGCGAGGGGGTGCCGGTGCCGGTGCGGCTGTGCTTCGACGAGCTGCCCGAGGAACGCCGGCCCTTGAGCGGCACCGCCAGGTTCTCCAGCGCCTGGCAGACCGACGGCGAGGACAAGTCGTTCATCGACACGGTGGTCGACCGCTGGCGCCGCCAGCGGCGCTGAGCGCGACGCCGCCGCCGGGGGCGGCGCGGGCAGGGCCTCAGACCGGCCCGCAGGCGGGCGGCTTGCCGGCCGCGCGCGCGTTCTGAACCGGCGGGCACGGCACGCTGCCGTAGGAACAGAAAACGCAGCAGTCGCCGGGCTTGGGCCTGAGCACCGCGCCGCATCCCTTGCAGTCGTAGAAATACTGGCAAAAGTCCGTCGCCATGACCTCGTCTTGGCGGTGGCCGCAGCGCGGGCAGATGACGGTGGACATCGCGCCGGCCGCCTCGGCTTTGGGTGTCCGGGACATGGCCATCCTTTCCTTGGGGGAGCCTTGCAAGTGCAAGGCCTCGGGCGCAGTCTAAATCCCGTAGCGCCTTCAGGTTCAAGGGCGAATCTCATGGACGCCGAGCGAGAGAGTCTCGGCATCGGGCGGCTGTCGAAGCGCTCGGGCTGCAAGGTGGAGACGATCCGCTATTACGAGAAGATCGGGCTGCTGGCCGCGCCGCCCGGCGGCGCTATCGCTGGGGCCATGGGGATGGGCACGGGCGAAGGCCACGGGGCGCAATAGGAGAAGATCATGGCGAAGATCAGCGAAGCCGAGCTGGCGGAGATCGCCGCGGCCTCGATCCCGTGGGTCAGCGACCTCGGCCTCGAGATCGAGGCGGTCGGCGAGGGCACCTGCCGGGCGCGCCTGCCGTTCGGCCCCCGCAAGGTCCGCCCCGGCGGCACCGTCGCCGGGCCCATGCTGGTGGCGCTCGCTTCCTACGCCGCCTATGGCGCGGTCCTGAGCGCGGCCGGCCGCGTGGAGCTGGCCGCCGTGATCAGCCAGAGCGCGACCTTCTTCGCCGGGACCAAGGGCGACGTCGTCGCCGAAGCGCGCGTCCTTCACCGCGGCCGGCGCCTGGTCGCCACGGAGACCCGGCTTTTGGCCGCCGATGGCGCGGCGACGCCGCTCGCCCAGGTGACCGCCACCTACGCCCTGCCGCCAAGCTGACGGCGCCCGGCCGCCGGCTTGGGCGCGGTGAAGTCGGTATTCGCGGTATTATTTTACCCCATATGTAAGGTGTCGACGTGAAAGGCTTTTCCGCCATTGACACCCCGCGCGCTTTTGCCTAGAACCCGCTGCGCGCCGGGGCGGTCGTTCCGCCCGGCGACGTCTCTGCGCCGGCGGGCCAGAGCCATCAACACACAAGCGGTTCGGATGCGATGAAGACCTATTCGGCGAAGCCGTCGGAGATCGACAAGAAGTGGCTGCTGGTCGACGCCGACGGAATGGTGCTCGGGCGCCTGGCCTCGCAGGTGGCGATGATCCTGCGCGGCAAGCACAAGCCCAGCTACACGCCGCACATGGACTGCG
>JAWWCG010000382.1:0-4351 GCA_033720555.1 Kiloniellales bacterium
CTGGCGACGCAGCCGGTGCAGGCGGAGACGCCGCCCAACATGCTCGTCATGGGCATGCGGATCGACGACATCATCACCCTCGATCCGGCCGAGGTGTTCGAGCTTTCGGCCGGCGAGATAATCGCCAACATCTACGACCGGGTGACGATGTTCGAGCCCGAGGACCTCTCGACGCTGGTCGGCGGCGTGGTCGAGAGCTGGGAGATCTCCGAGGACGGCAAGACCATCACCTTCACCATGCGCGACGGCCAGAGCTTCCATTCCGGCAACCCCGTGCGTGCCGAGGACGCGGTCTACTCGCTGCAGCGGGTGGTGAAGCTCAACAAGACGCCCGCCTTCATCTTCACGCAATTCGGCTGGAACGCGGACAACGTCGACGAGCTGATCCAGGTGATCGACGACAAGACCTTTTCGATCACCATCGTCGAGGACTTCTCGCCCGGCCTGGTGCTCAACGCCCTGTCCGCCGGCGTCGGCTCGGTCGTCGACCAGAAGCTGGTGCAGGAAAACGAGGTCGACGGCGACATGGGCTATGCCTGGATGAAGAGCAACAGCGCCGGCTCCGGCCCGTTCTCGCTGCAGGAATGGAAGTCGAACGAGTCGGTGACGCTGAACGCCAATCCCAAGTACCGCCACGGCGAGCCCGCCATGCAGCGGGTGATCATCCGCCACCTGCCCGAGCCGGCCGCCCAGCGGCTGCTGCTGGAGCAGGGCGACATCGACATGGCGCGCACCCTGACGCCCGACCAGATCGCCGGCCTGGAGGGCAACCAGGACATCGCGGTCGAGCTCTATCCCAAGGCGACCTTGATCTACATGGCCGCCAACACCAGCAAGGAGGAGCTCGCCGATCCCAAGGTCCAGGAGGCGCTGCACTACCTGATCGACTACGAGGGCATGGCGGCCAGCTTCCTCAAGGGCCAATTCGACGTCCACCAGTCGTTCTGGCCGGCTGGCCTCTGGGCCTCGGCGGACGACCGGCCCTACAAGCTCGACGTCGACCGCGCCAAGGCCCTGCTGGCCGAGGCGGGCTACGCCGACGGTTTCTCGGTTACCATCGACAGCCTCAATACCTCGCCCTACATGGAGATCGCCCAGTCGCTCCAGCAGACCCTGGGGCAGGCCGGCATCGAGGCGGAGATCGTGCCGCAGGACGGCTCGGCCCTGTGGCCGAAGTACCGGGCTCGCCGGCACGGCCTGATCCTGGCGCGCTGGTCGCCGGACTACGTGGACCCGCACTCCAACGCGGATTCCTTCGCCCACAATCCGGACAACAGCATGGACGCGCAGCTCACCGGCGTGCTCGCCTGGCGCAACGCCTGGGCCGATGCGGGCATCAACGCTCTCGCCGTGGCGGCCCGCAACGAGATCGACCTGGAGCAGCGGGCGGCCCTCTATTCGGCCTTGCAGCGGCTGCATCAGCGGGTCTCGCCGTTCGCCATCATGTTCCAGCAGAACGAACAGGTGGCGCGGCACAAGAACGTCGAGGGCTTCGTCTCCGGGTCCAACTTCGACCTGGTGTTCTACCGGAACGTGACCAAATAGCCGCTGCGGCGGACGCTCGATGGCCGTCACCGGCGGCACGTCGACACAGCGACGGGGGTCGGCGGGCGCCGCGGCCCCCGTGCGCGTCCTGGCGAGCGTCCTCAGGGTCGCCTCGAGCCTGGCGCTCACCTTCCTCGGCCTGACCGCCATCACCTTCCTGATCGGCCGGGTCATGCCGCTCGACCCGGTGCTGGCCATCGTCGGCGACCGGGCGCCCAAGGACGTCTACGACGCCGTCTACCAGCAGCTCGGGCTCGACCAGCCGATCTACGTTCAGTACCTGCGCTATCTCGGCGACATCCTGAGCGGCGACTTCGGCATCTCGATCCAGACCGCGCGCCCGGTGCTCGACGACCTCATGCACTTCTTCCCGGCGACCTTGGAGCTCGCCACCCTGGCCACCCTGCTCGGCGCCGTGCTCGGCGTGCCCATGGGCGTGCTGGCGGCGGTCAAGCGCGGGCGCATGGTCGACCACGTGGTGCGCGTGCTCGGCCTGGTCGGCTATTCCATGCCGGTCTTCTGGCTCGGCATGGTCGCCCTGCTGGTGTTCTACGCCCGTCTCAGGTGGGTGCCCGGTCCCGGCCGCCTCGACGTCTTCTACGAGGGTCTGGTGCCGCCGGTCACCGGGCTGCTGCTGGTCGATTCCGCGCTCGCCGGCGACTGGACGGTGTTCAAGAACGCCGTCGCCCACCTGGTGCTGCCGACGGCGATCCTCGGCACCTATGCGCTCGCCTATATCGCGCGCATGACCCGCAGCTTCATGCTCGACCAGTTGAGCCAGGAATACGTCCTGACCGCCCGGGTGAAGGGCCTGTCGGAGACCGCGGTGATCTGGCGCCACGCCTTCGGCAACGTCCTGGTGCAGCTCATCACCATCATCGGCCTGACCTACGCCTCGCTGCTCGAGGGCTCGGTGCTGACGGAGACCGTGTTCTCCTGGCCGGGGATCGGCCAGTACATCACCAACGCCCTGTTCAACTCCGACATGAACGCGGTGATCGGCGGCACCATCGTCGTCGGCACCTGTTTCGTCGGCATCAACATGCTGTCGGACGTGCTGTACCGGCTGGTCGATCCGCGGGCCCGGGCGTGAGGGGCGGCGGACGGTGAGCCTGGCGGCCAGCCGAGCGAGACGCGGCCTGCGCGGCTGGCTGCTGGCCGAGGCGCCGGGCACGGCGTTCCAGGCCCGCTGCCAGCGCGCCTATCTCGCCTGGGTAGTGTTCCGCGCCAACCCGATCGCCATGGCGGGGCTGATCATCGTCGCCAGCCTGGTCCTCATGGCGGTCTTGGCGCCGTGGCTGACGAGCGGCAACGGCCTCGCCCAGAACTTGGCGGAGCGCCTGCAGCCGCCGAGCGTGGCCCATTGGCTGGGCACCGACCAGCTCGGCCGCGACATCTACGACCGCATCGTCTGGGGCTCGCGCATCACGCTCTACATCGTCGGCCTGGTCGCCGTGCTGGTGGTGCCGATCGGCCTCGCCGTCGGCATCGTCGCCGGCTATTCCGGCGGTTGGATCGATCAGGTGCTGATGCGCATCACCGACATCTTTCTCGCCTTTCCCCGGCTGATCCTGGCGCTCGCCTTCGTCGCCGCGCTCGGCCCCGGGATCGAGAACGCCGTGCTCGCCATCGCGCTCACCACCTGGTCGCCCTACGCCCGCATCGCCCGCGCCGAGGCCCTCACGATCCGCAACAGCGAGTTCATCCTGGCGGCGCGGACCCAGGGCGCCTCGGCGTTTCGCATCCTGCGCAGCCACGTGGTGCCGCTCTGCCTGTCGTCGGTCATCGTGCGGCTCACCCTCGACATGGCGGGGATCATCCTGACGGCGGCGGGCCTCGGCTTCCTCGGCCTGGGGGCGCAGCCGCCCTCGCCCGAGTGGGGCGCGATGATCTCCACCGGCCGCCAGTTCATCCTCGATCAATGGTGGGTGCCGACCATTCCCGGGCTCGCCATCCTGATCGTCAGCCTCGGCTTCAACCTGCTCGGCGACGGCTTGCGCGACGTGCTCGACCCCAAGGGCGGAGGCTGAGGCCATGGCCGAGGCGCCGCTGCTGGAGGTCGAGGACCTGCACGTCACCTTCCGCACCCCCAAGGGTCCGGTCGAGGCGGTGCGCGGGGTGAGCTTCGCCCTCGGCCGCGAGAAGCTCGGGATCGTCGGCGAGTCCGGCTCCGGCAAGTCCCAGACCGGCCGCGCCATCTTGGGCCTGATGGACCGGCGCGCCGTGGTCCGCGCCAAGACGCTCAGCTTCGCCGGCACCGACCTGCTGAGCGCCGACGCCGCCACCCTGCGGCGGATCCGCGGCGCCGGCATCTCCATGATCCTGCAGGACCCGAAGTACAGCCTGAACCCGGTGATGAGCGTCGGCCGGCAGATCGCCGAGGCCTTCCTGGTGCACCACAAGACGAGCCGGCAGGAGGCCCGCAAGCGGGCGCTGGAGATCCTCGGCGCGGTGCGGATCCGCGACCCGGAGCGGGTCTACCGGGCCTATCCCCACGAGCTGTCGGGCGGCATGGGCCAGCGCGTCATGATCGCCATGATGATGATCCCGGAGCCGCAGATCATCATCGCCGACGAGCCGACCTCGGCGCTCGACGTGACCGTGCAGCTGCAGGTGCTGGCGGTGCTCGACGATATGCTGCGCGCGCGCGGCACGGGACTGATCTTCATCAGCCACGACCTCAACCTCGTGGCCTCTTTCTGCGATCGTATCCTCGTCATGTACGACGGCAGGGTAATGGAAGAGCTGACTGCCGGCGAACTTCGGCAGGCGCGGCATCCCTACACCCGCGGCTTGCTCGATTGCC
>JAWWCG010000383.1:0-4347 GCA_033720555.1 Kiloniellales bacterium
CGCCCAAATTGTCCGCCGCCAGGGCCGCCTCGGCCGGCGTTTCCACGTTGACGCCGTCGGTCATGGGAATGCCGTAGGAGCGGAGCAAGGCCTTGGCTTGATGCTCGTGCAGGTTCATGGCGCACGCCCTTGTCGTTCGCGGCCGGCCGGATCCGTCGCGGGCCCTCGCGCGGGCTCTCTGGGGCGCAGTGTCGGCGTCGCACGACGTCCGCACAAGCCCGCGCGTTCCCGTCGCACCCTGCGGCAACGGCTGTGGCATACCATATACCAGTAGCTTCGCGGGCGGCAATCTGATTCTTCGGCCGGATTCTTAGGCCGGCGCTCGTTCGGAAGTCGCCGGGTGGGCGCCGGGTGACCGCCGGCCGTCGGCGCTGCCCGCTCAGTGGGTCAAAAGGACCGGCATGTCGGCGTGGTCGATGACGTGCTGGGTGACGCCGCCCATGACCAGCTCGCGGCGCCGGCTCTGGCCGTAGGCGCCCATCAGCAGGACATCCGCGCCGCTCGCGTGGGCGAGCTTCAAGAGCGCCTGCCCGACCGCGCTCGCCTTGCTCTTCTCCGATTGGACGGTGGCGGCGATATGGTGGCTCGCCAGATAGTCCTTCAGCGCCTCGGGCCCGAGGGGCTGGCGCGCGGCGTCGTCGGAGAGCGAGAGGATGGTGACGGTCTCGGCGGCGGCCAGCACCGACAGCCCCATGGTCACGGCCAGCGCCGCCTCGCTGCTGCCGTTCCAGGCGACGGCGACGTGATGGCCGCACGATTGGACGGGCTGCGCCGGGCAGAGCAGCACCGGCTTGCCGGTTTCCAGCAGCGCCGCCTCCAGGGTGTTCAGTCCCAAGTTGCGCGCGCGGTCCGGCTGCGCCACGGCGATCAGGTCCGCCAGCCGGCCGTGCAGGGCGACCACGCTGGCCTGCTTGCCGGCGACTTCCCGCCACGACAGCGAGAGCCGGTCCTCGGGCCACGGCGGCGCGTCCACCACGCTCAGGCCGTGCTTCTCGCAATAGGCGTCGAAGATCTCCCGGACCCGGCTTTCTTCCTGGTCCGCCAAGCCCCTGGCCGAGTCGAGGATGTTCTGCCGCATGGCCGCCGGCACGGACACGCCGTAGGGCAGCATGTCCTCCGGGCGCGGCCGGCAGTGGACCACGTCGATATGGGCGTCGAAGCGGCGGGCGAGGCAGATCGCGTGGTCCAGCACGCCCTCGCCTTTGCCGTCGCCACGCACCGGAACCAGAATCTGCCGAATTGTCATGCTCGCCTCCCCTGTCGCGCGCCGGCTGACCCGGCTTCGCGGTTCGTGTCTCTATTCGGACCCGGCCGTCGTTGGGCCGTCTCGGCCGAGCACGATAGTGTTGGCCTCGCCGTCGTTTTGCAAGGCGCGGCCGACGCCGCCGCGCCTCAGCCGGCGCCGGCGTCCGCGAGCGCCCGCGCCGCCGCCAGGCCGACCGGCCTGCCGTCGAACTCGGCCATGGCGTCGGTGAGGCAATCCCAGAGATAGGCCGCCGAGGCGCTGTCGCCCAGCAGATGGTAGGCGAGCGCGCCGCCCCGGTCGTCGCGGATCACCACGGCGTTCATGCGGGCGAGCGAGGTCTGGGCGATCGCGCCGTCGGCGAACTTGCCGGGCCTGAGGTCGACGCCGCAGAGCTTGGCGAACATCTGCGCCGCCCGCTCGCCGCTCACCAGGAACCAGAAGTGGCTGTGGCGGCGCGGCAGCAGGTAGCCGCGCGGGCTCTGCAGCGGCACCGGCGCGTGCGGCTCGGCGCGCCAGGCCGCCGCGACGGCGTCGAGGGGCGCGGGATCGCCCGCCAGGCCGCCCAGCAGCAAGAGTTCCGCGGGCGCCAGTCGCGCGGCCAGCGCGCCGCCGGCCTGGCGCGTCGCCTGGTTGCTCTGCTGCGGAATCCGCACGCCCAAGCCGGCCAGCCAGTCGGCCGTCCCCGGCCCCTTCACCCCCAGCCGCGGCAAGGGCGAGAGGTCGGCGAGCCCGAGCCGCCGGGCCGCCTCCGCCTCGCCCGCCGGGTCGCCGAAGTCCCAGGCGACCGCCGCGTCGCCGAGGGTTTCGAAGTTAACGTTTAGCTCTAAGAGTTTCCGATAAACGTAGCTACGGAAAAGGAAATTGTCCGGCGCACCCATCCCTAAACCTCCTGGCGCTGGTTGTCGGGGTCGTAGAAGTGCGGGGCGCAGACCCGGGCGCGAACGGTGTCGCCCGAGGCCAGGCGGATCTCGATCTCGGCCCCCGGCTCGGCCTGGTCGGGCGCCGCGTAGGCCAGGCCGATCACTTTCTCCAGGGCCGGCGAGCGCGCCACCGAGGTGACGAAGCCGGTCATCGCGCCGTCGCGCACCACCAGGTTCGACTCGCCGGGCATCGCCGCGGCGGGATCCTCCAGGGTGAAGCCCACCAGCTTGCGGGTCGCCGGCTGGCGGCGGCGCAGCTCGATCGAGCGGCGGCCGACGAAGAACGGCTTCTTCTTGCCGATCGCCCAGGTCATGTCGATCTCGTCCGGCGTGGTCATGGCGTCGGTGTCCTGGCCGATGATGATGTGGCCCTTCTCCAGGCGCAGGATCCGCTGCGCCTCGACGCCGAACGGCACCAGGCCGTCCGCCTGGCCGGCCGCCATCAGGCGGTCCCACAGAGCCTCGCCGTAGCCGGCCGGCACGTGGATCTCGTAGCCCAGCTCGCCGACGAAGCCGACCCGGATCAGGCGCGCCGGAATGCCGGCCACCTCGCCCTCGCGCACGCCCATGTAGGGGAAGGCCTCGGCCGACAGGTCGAGGTCGGCGACCAGCGGCTGCAGCATGGCGCGCGAGGCGGGCCCGGCGATGTTGACCCCGGCGTAGGCCGCCGTGACGTTCGCCACGTCGATGTCGAGCCGCCACTGGGCGTTCCACCACAGCATGCTCTGGTAGACCCGATCGACGCCGCCGGTGGTGGCGGTGACGTAGAAATGGTCCTCGGCGAAGCGGCAGGCGACGCCGTCGTCGATCACCGTGCCGGCCGGATTGGTCATCAGCAGGTAGCGGGCCCGGCCGACCTTCTGCTTGGCGTAGCTCCAGGTGTACATGCGGTCGAGGAACTCGGCGGCGTCGGGCCCGCGCACCTCGAGACCGCCCAGGGTCGAGACGTCGATCATGCCGAGGTTGGTGCGCACCGCGCGCGCCTCGGCGGTCATGGCCGCCTCGCGCGCGTCCTTGGCGCCGTAGAAGGCCGGGCGCCACCACAGGCCGGCCGGCATCATCTGGGCGCCGGCCTCGACGTGGCGGTGGTGCATGGCGGTCAGGCGCTCGGGCTCGAAGCTGCGCCCGGCCAGCACGCCGAGGCGCTCCGGCCCGAACGGCGGACGCGCCGTGGTGACGCCGATCTCCGCCACCGTGCGGCCGGTCTCGCGGGCCACCAGCCGGGCGGTGGCCAGCGCCGCGTGGCGGCCCTGGCTCGGCCCCATGCCGACGGTGGAGAAGCGCTTGACCAGCTCGAGCTCGCGGTAGCCGTCCTTCACCGCGTTGACGATGTCCTTGATCTGAAGGTCCTCGTCGAAATCGACGAAGTCCTTGCCGCGCGGATGGGGAAAGATCGGCCAGGGGTGGTTGACCCGCGCCGGCGCGCCCGTCGGCGCCTGCGGCTCCGGCCCGGCGTTCAGTCCGAGGACCGAGGCGGCGCGCCAGCCGGCGCGCGCGCCCTCCGCGAGCACCGCCTCCAGCTCGTAGTCGCCGGCCATGGACCCGGCCAGATGAATGTCCGCCGGCAGGCCGGTGATGGAGAACAGCGCCGTCGCGTCGTCGTAGCCCAATCGCCCGCCGGCCTGGAGCGCCAGCTGGTAGGTCGGCGTGTAGCCCACGGCCATGCACAGCAGGTCGCAGTCGACCGGCTCGCCGCCGCCCTCGACCCGGCCGTCGGCGCCCAGTCGCGCGATGGCCGCGCCGCTGACGTGTCGGTTGCCGCGTTCGGCGATCGCCTCGAAGACGCAGGCCCCGCGCCTGATATCGATGCCGCCCCGCGCCACCGCCTCGGCCGCCGGGCTCGCCGAGGTCTCGGCGCGCAGATCGACGACCGCCGCGACCTCGACCCCCGCTTCGACCAGGTCGAGCACGCAGTCGTAGCCGTGGTCGTTGCCGGTCAGCACCACCGCGCGGCGGCCGGGCCGCACGCCGTAGAGGCGGATCAGGCGCTGCGCCGCCGAGGCCAGCATGACCCCCGGCAGGTCGTTGTTGCGGAACTGGGCCGGCTGCTCGATCGACCCGCAGGCCAGCACCAGCTCGCGCGCGCGCACCTTGTGCAGCCGGTTGCCGCGAATGACCGGCAGCCAGTTGTCGGCGAACCAGCCGTTGCAGACCGCGTCGGTCATGACCTCGACGTTGGGC
>JAWWCG010000384.1:0-4345 GCA_033720555.1 Kiloniellales bacterium
CCAACCTGCCGCCGGTCGATCTCTCGCAATGGCCGCCGGGCACCAAGCTGCTGGTCGAGAAGTTCATCGCCGGGCGCGAGCTGACCGTCGCGGTCATGGGCGACCGCCCCCTGGCGGTGACCGAGATCCGCCCGCGCCAAGGCTTCTACGACTACCAGGCCAAGTACACCGACGGCCGCGCCGACCACGTGATCCCGGCGCAGATTCCGGGCGACGTCTACGACCGGGCGCTGGAGATGGCCGTGACCGCCCATCGCGCCCTCGGCTGCCGGGGCGTGAGCCGGGCCGACTTCCGCTACGACGACACGGCCAAGGCGTCGGGCGACCTCTACCTGCTGGAGATCAACACCCAGCCGGGCATGACGCCGCTCAGCCTGGTGCCGGAGCAGGCCGCCTATAGAAACATCGGCTTTGCCGATCTGTGCGCTTGGATGGTGGAGCACGCCGCATGCGATGGCTGAGCCTGAATAAGCGCGCCGGTACGCCGCGCAAGCGCGCCGCCGGGGCCTCGCGGCGGGGCCGCGGCCGCAGCCGTCGGCGCGGATGGCTCGGCTGGCGCGGCGATCGCGAGCTGATGCTGCGCGGCAGCGCCGGCCTCGCCGGTCTGCTGGCGCTCGCGGTCGTCATCGGCCTCGTCGGCAGCGGCTGGGCCGGCCGCAAAGTCGACGCCCTGGGCGACGGCCTCGCCCGGGCGTCCGGCGCGATCGGCCTGTCGGTCCAGGAGGTCTTGGTCGAAGGCCGCACCCGCTCCAAGGCCGCGCGCCTGCTGGCCGCGGTCGGCGTGGCGCGGGGCGACCCCATTATGACCTTCGACCCGCGGCGCGCGCGCGCGCGCATCGAGGCCCTGCCCTGGGTGCGCCAAGCCGTCGTCGAACGGCGGCTGCCGTCGCTGATCTACCTGCGGATCGAGGAGCGCACGCCGATCGCGCTGTGGCAGTCCGACGGGCGGATCGCGGTGATCGACGAGGCGGGCGAGGTGATCCCCGGCATACCGCCCGAAGACTTTCCCGGCCTCACCCTGGTGGTCGGCCCCGACGCGCCGGCCCACGCCGCCGGGCTGCTGCGCTTGCTCGACAGCGAACCCGACCTGCGCCGCCAAGTGGTGGCGGCGGTGCGCGTCGGCGGTCGCCGATGGAACCTGCGCTTCGAGGGAGGAACCGACGTCCGCCTGCCGGAAACCGACGCCGAGGAGGCCTGGGCCCAGTTCGCCCGCATCGAGCGCGAGCACGGCGTCCTGCGGCGCGACGTGGACAGCATCGACCTGCGCCTGCCGGACCGGCTGGTGGTCCGCACCGCACCCGACGCCGATCCGCCGACCGCCAAGGCCGACGGCAAGAACACGTGAGCCGGCCCGCACCGCGCCCTATGAAGAGCTGAGACCGACGGCCATGAAGAAGCCCAACGCCCGGACCCGCAGGAACCGCGTCGCCGCGCTCGACGTCGGCAGCAGCAAGATCTGCTGCTTCATCGCCGAGCTGGAGCCCGCGCGCCAGGCCAAGGTGGTCGGCATCGGACAGCAGGCCAGCCGCGGCGTGAAAAGCGGCGCGGTGGTCGACATGGACGCCACCCAGCGCGCCATCCTCAACGCCGTTCACGCCGCCGAGCACATGGCCGGCGAGGCCGTCGAGTCGGTCATCGTCAACCTCTCGGGCGGGCTGCCGCTGTCCTTCTCCATGGCGGTCGAGGTCTCGATCGCCGGCCACGAGGTGGGCGACGCGGATCTGCGTCGCGCCCTCACCCACGGCTTCGAGTCCGAGAGCGTCACCGGCGAGACCGCCCGCGGCCGCCAGCTCATCCATTCGATCCCGACCAGCTACACCATCGACGGCAGCTCCGGCATCCGCGACCCGCGCGGCATGTTCGGCGAGCGCCTCGGCGTCAACATGCATCTGGTCACCGCCGGCAGCGGGCCGGTGCGCAACCTCGCCACCTGCGTCGAGCGCTGCCACCTCGACGTCGGCGGCTTCGTCGTCTCGCCCTACGCCTCGGGCCTGGCGACCCTGGCGCCGGACGAGACGGAGCTGGGCGCGACCCTGATCGACATGGGCGGCGGCACCACCTCGATCGCCGTGTTCCTCGGCGGCAACGTGATCTTCACCGACGTGCTGCCGGTCGGCGGCCTGCACGTCACCAACGACATCGCCCGCGGCCTGTCGACGCCGATCGCCGAGGCCGAGCGCATGAAGACACTGCTCGGCCACGCCATGACGGTGGCCGCCGACGAACGCGAATACATCGACGTGCCCCAGGTCGGCGAGGACGACGGCGGCACCCCGCATCAGGTGCCGCGCTCCCTGCTGGTCGGCATCATCCAGCCGCGCATGGAGGAGATCCTCGAGCTGGTCCGCTCGCGGATCGAGACCAGCGGCTTCGACAAGGTGGCCGGGCGTCGGGTCGTTCTCACCGGCGGCTCGAGCCAGCTCCCCGGCCTGCGCGACCTGGCCGCCCTGGTCCTCGACAAGCAGGTCCGCATCGGGCGCCCGGCCCGCCTGCGCGGCCTGGCCGAGGCGACGGCGGGCCCGGCCTACGCGACCAGCGCCGGCCTGATCGCCTACGCCATGACCGACGACCACGACATCGCCGCGCCCCTGCCGGAGCAGACCGGCTCCGGGGACTCGTCGCCGGAGCCGAGCGGCTTGGTCGGCCGCCTCGGAGGCTGGTTTCGTGAGCACTTTTGAGCCTTTCGACCCGGTGGTCCCGACCGCCTCGGGACACCCTGCCCCTCCCGCCGTTTGCGGGAGCCCTTTGCCAAGCCGTTAGGAGGCGAGCATGACCTTGAACCTCAATCTTCCGACCTCGGAAAGCCAACTGACACCCAAAATCACGGTGATCGGCGTCGGCGGCGCCGGCGGCAACGCCGTCAACAACATGATCCAGGCGAACCTGGAGGGCGTCGACTTCCTGGTGGCCAACACCGACGCCCAGGCGCTCAATCAGTCGCTCTGCCAGCACACCGTTCAGATCGGCCGGCACATCACCCAGGGCCTGGGCGCGGGCGCGCGGCCGGAAGTCGGCCGTGCCGCCGCCGAGGAGGCGATGGACGAGATCCTCGCCGCACTGGAAGGCGTCAACATGGTCTTCATCGCCGCCGGCATGGGCGGCGGCACCGGCACCGGCGCCGCCCCGGTGATCGCTCGGGCGACGCGCGAGGCCGGCATTCTCACGGTCGGCGTCTGCACCAAGCCGTTCCAGTTCGAAGGCATCCACCGCATGCAGGTCGCCGAAGCCGGGCTCAACGACCTGCAGGAATACGCCGACACCCTGATCATCATTCCCAATCAGAACCTGTTCCGGGTGGCGAACGAGAAGACCACCTTCGCCGACGCCTTCAAGATGGCCGACGACGTGCTGCACGCGGGCGTGCGCGGCGTCACCGACCTGATCGTCATGCCCGGCCTGATCAACCTGGACTTCGCCGACATCCGGGCGGTCATGAGCGAGATGGGCAAGGCCATGATGGGCACCGGCGAGGCCGACAGCGAGAACCGCTCGATCGAGGCGGCCGAGGCGGCGATCTCCAACCCGCTGTTGGACGAGGTGTCCATGAAGGGCGCGCGCGGGGTGCTGATCAACATCACCGGCGGCGAGGACCTGACGCTGTTCGAGGTGGACGAGGCGGCCAACCGCATCCGCGACGAGGTCGATCCCGACGCCAACATCATCTTCGGCTCGACCTTCGAGCAGGCGATGAACGGGCGGATGCGGGTGTCCGTCGTGGCGACCGGCATCGACACCGAGGCGATGGCCATGCCGCGGCCGGTGTCGCTCAGCCTGGTCGGCGAGGGCGGGCGCGGCATCCGCGCCGCCGCCGGGCAGGCGCGCGGGCTGGTGGCCGCCGTCGGGGCGGAGCTGGCGGGCGAGGTCGCCACGGAAGACGCGCCGGAAGAAATCGTCCAGGAGTTCGAGGACGAGGCCGCGCCGATGGCCTACGACGAGTTCCAGGACGAATACCAGGGCGAATACCAGGGCGAAGTCCGCGGCGAGCAGGCGGAAGAGCCGCTGGACCAGCCGCTGGACGAGCCGCTGGACGACTTGGCCGAGTCCGAGGCCGAGCCCGAGATCGCGCAGGTCGCGCAGGTCGCGGCGAGCGGCGAAAGCTTCATCGCGCCGCAGGCCGCCCAGGCCCATGGCATGGCCGCGCCGCGCCAGGCCGTCGCGGCCGGCCACGCGGCCCCGACCGCAACGGCCGAGCAGGCCATCGGCGGGCAGCGCCGGGTGCCCGGCCAGGGCGGCGCGGCAGATCCGGCGGCGCCCAAAAAGGCGCATAGCCTGCTGGCGAAGGTCACGGGTGCGGCGCGCGCGTTCCACGAGGCCACCCAGGGCTCTGGCCAGGCGGGCCTCGAGC
>JAWWCG010000385.1:0-4340 GCA_033720555.1 Kiloniellales bacterium
CGGCCGCGGCCTGCACGCCATGGTGCTCGGCCACGTGGCGCTGGCGCTGCCCTACGTCATCGTCGTGGTGACCGCGAGGCTCCGGTCGTTCGATCCCCATCTCGAGGAGGCGGCGCGCTCGCTCGGCGCCAGCCCGTGGCAGGCGACCCGGCGGGTTACCCTGCCGTGGATCGCGCCGGGCATGGTGGTCGCCGCGCTGTTCGCCTTCGCCGTCTCCTTCGACCAGTTCGTGATTTCCTATTTCCTGTCGGCGCCGGGGGTGACCACCCTGCCGGTGGAGATCTACACCGCGATCCGCAAGGGCTTCACGCCGGAGATCAACGCCGTCTCGACCATCGTCATCGCGGTCTCCATGGCGCTGCTCCTGGGCGTCGCGCGGTTCTACCGTTTCGGGGGCGAGCGCTGATGGCCGAGGTCACGGTGAGCGCCGTCTCCAAGAGCTTCGGCGCCGACAAGGCGGTCGACGACGTGACGATCCGCTTCGCCGACGGCGGCTTCTATGCCCTGCTCGGCCCGTCCGGCAGCGGCAAGACCACGCTGCTGCGGATGATCGCCGGCTTCGAGCATCCCGACGCCGGGCGCATCGCCATCGCCGGCGAGCCGGTCGAGGACCTGCCGGTCGAGCGGCGCGAGATCGGCATGGTGTTCCAGAACTACGCGCTGTTCCCCAACATGAGCGTGTTCGACAACGTCGCCTTCGGCCTCGCCGTGCGCGGCGCCCGCCGATCCGAGACCAGGGCCCGCGTCGGCGAGGCGCTCGAGCTGGTCCAGTTGACCGGCCTCGACCGGCGGCGGCCGCACCAATTGTCGGGCGGGCAGAAGCAGCGGGTCGCGCTCGCCCGGGCGCTGGTCACCCAGCCGCGGGTGCTGCTGCTCGACGAGCCGCTGAGCGCCCTCGACAAGGCGCTCCGGGTCGAGATGCAGGTCGAGCTGAAGCGCATCCAGCGCGACGTCGCCATCACCACCCTGTTCGTCACCCACGACCAGGAGGAGGCGCTGACCCTGAGCGACCGGGTCGGCATCCTGAACGAAGGCCGGCTGATCCAGGAAGGCCCGCCGCACGAGATCTACGAGCGGCCCGAGACCGCGTTCACCGCGCGCTTCCTGGGCGACGCCAACCTGCTCGCCGGAACCGCGCGGGACGGGCGGATCGAGCTCGGCGACGGCACCCGCCTCGCGACCGCCCGGCCGCCGGGCGCCGAGGGCGCGGCCGTCACCTGCGCGGTGCGCCCGGAGAAGATCCTCTTGGAGCCGGCGCACACCGAGCCGGTGCCGCAAGGCGTCAACGCGATAGAGGCGCGGGTCATGAGCCACGTCTTCGCTGGGAGCAGCCTGACCTATCTGGTCGACTGGAGCGGCGGCAGCCTCAAGGTCTTCGTGCAGAACCGCAGCGGCGAGGTGATCCCGCAAGGGGCCGAGGTGCGACTCACCTGGTCGCCCGGCGACACCGTGGTGGTGGCGTCGTGAGCCCGCTTCCCTTCGGCCCCCTCGACTCCCGGACGTTCCATCTCTGCATCGACATGCAGCGGGTCTTCCTCGAGCCCGGCCCCTGGTACGCGCCGAGTGGCCTGGAAATAATCCCGGCGATCCGCCGGCTGCTCGATCACGCGCCGGACAAGGCGATCTTCACCCGCTTCATCACCGCCGAGAACAGCGCCGCCGCCAAGGGGGCGTGGCGGCGCTACTACCGGCGCTGGCACGAGGTGACCCGGGACGAGCTGAGCGCCGGCGCGCTCGATCTCCATCCCGACCTGGCGGCCTACGGCGCCGCGGCGCGGACGTTCGACAAGACCACGCACGACGCCTTCGACGAGGCCGCCTTCGCCCGCCATATCGAATCGCTCGAGCCCAGCGCCCTGATCCTGAGCGGCGTCGAGACCGAGGTCTGCGTGCTGGCCACCGCCATGTCGGCGGTCGACCTGGGCTATCGCACGGTGATCGCGGTGGACGCGGTCGCGAGTTCCATGCCCGAGTCCCACCGAGCGTGCCTCGAGCACGTCTATCCGCGCTTCGATCAGCAGGTCGAGCTGGCGCGGGTCGAGGAGATTCTCGCCGCCTGGAGCCCGTCATGACGCCCGAGACCTGGTGGAGCTGGAACGCGGACCTGCCGGCCGAGATGCGCCATCTGGCCTCGGGGTTCGTCCTCACCCCGGTGCTCTACGCCGCCAGCCGGAACCGGCCGTCGCGGCTGCCGCCCGGCGACGGCGTGACCTTCGGCCCGCGCGCCATCGGCGGCCGCGACGTTCAGCTCACCCTGAGCCTCGCCGGCACCCGCCTCGACTGGCGCTACGGGCTCGATCCGGCCGGCGGCCTCAGCCTCGACTGGCGCGCCGAGGCGTTCGGCGAATGGGGCCTCCGGTTCTGGGTGGTGCTGTGCCTGCACGGCGGGCCGAACGCCCGCTTCCATTATCGCCGCGCGGCCGGCGAGATCGTCGGCCGCGACGGCGACCGGCGGCTCGCGCTGTGGTCGGCCAAGGCGCCGCTTCTGGTGACGGCCCACGACGACCTGGACGACCTCGAGGCCGAGCTGTCGGACCGGGGCTATTTCTACCTCGGCTCGCGGGCGGAGGAGGGGCGCTTCCTCGCCCTGCGCTTCAACCTGGAGGAAGCGCCGGAGATGCGCCTCGAGGTCTGCGTCGACGGCGCGGAGGCGCCGAGCCCGCGCTGTCCGGCCCGCGACCAGGCCTCCCCGCTGCAAGACGCCCTCCAGGCGGTGCACGACGTGGCGAGCTGGAACCACGTCTACGATTTCGTCAACGCCCGGCCCTATACCGGGCTCAGCCGCTTCTGGAACAGCCGCAAGTTCGGCGGCTTCGGCGTCTGGCTCGACGACGTCCTGTTCAACGCCTGGCTCTGGGGGCATTTCGACGACGCGCGCGCCCGCGACAATCTGGAGGCGGTCTTCGCCTGGCAGACCGAGGCCGGCAACTTCCCCTGCCTGGTGACCGGCAACGATGCCTGGCTCGACCGCTCGCAGCCGCCGATCGGCGCCTTCGTGGTGTGGACCCTCTTCGCCCGGAGCGGCGCGCGCGAGCTCCTGGAGCGCGCCTATCCCGGTCTGCTGCGGAACTATCGCTGGTGGTGGGCGCGGCGGCGGCTCGCCGACACCGGCCTGCTCGCCTACGGCACCTCGCTCGACGCCGGCGACGGGCTCTACAAGGGCACCAAGCTGGCGGCCAAGGACGAGTCCACCATGGACAATTCGCCGCTTCACGATCCCGTGCCGTTCGACGCGGCGAGCGGCCTGCTGCTGGCGGCCGACGTCGGCCTGAACAGCCTGGCGGCGCTCGACGGCGAGGTGCTGGCGCGCATGGCGCGGGCGCTCGGCCGGGACGCCGAGGCGGAAGCCCTGGAGCGCCAGGTGGCGGCCCACAAGGCGCGGATCGCCGAGTGGCTATGGGACGAGGACCGCCAGGTCTTCGCCAACCGCCTGCTCGACGGCGGGTTCGTTCGGCCGCTCGCGCCCACCTCGTTCTATCCGCTGGCGGCCGGCGTCGGCTCGCCCGACCAGCGGGCCGCCCTGGTGTCCCGTTACCTCCGGCCCGACGACAAGTTCGGCGGCCAGTTCGTCCTGCCGTCGGTCACCCGCGACGATCCGGCCTACGCCGACAACGTCTACTGGCGCGGCCGGATCTGGGGGCCGCTCAACTTCTGGGTCTACCAGGGGCTGCGGCGCGCCGGCCTGGACGAGGCGGCGGCGGCGCTGGCGGAAAAGAGCCGGCACCTCTTCGCGCTCGGCTGGCAGGGGCGCCAGTGCGGCGAGAACTACAACGCCGAGACCGGCGCGATCCGCGATCAGCCGGACAGCGACAGCTTCTACAGTTGGGGGGCGCTTCTGCCGGCGCTGGCGGTGAGCGAGTGTCTGGACGTGACGCCCTGGGCCGGGTGGTCGGTCATGGCGCCGCCGCCCGGGACCCGCTTGGGGCCGCTTCTGACGCCGGCCGGCCGCGCCTTCCTGGCGGACCGGGGGCGGTCCTGGCGCCTCGAACGCGAGGACGGTCGGGTGCTCCTGGAAAGCAACCTGACGGGGCGTCTCTCCGGCCTATCCCTGGCGGGCGCGGCGCCCGAGGTCGTGCTGCCGGCGATCGAGCGGGACGACGCCTGGATCGCCTTCCCGGATCACGGGATCGTGGCGTGCGATCTGGCCGGCCGCCGCATCGAAGCGCGCGACGGGCGCTTCGCGCTGCCGCGGAGCGACGCGCCGCCCCTGGAGCCGCTGCGCCTCCAAGGGCGGGTGCGCAAAGCTTAGGGCCGGCGGCGGGTCAGCCGCCGCGCCGCAGGCCCGAGCGACTCATCTGCGCCACGTCCTGGTCGCGCAGGTCGCGCATGGTCTCCGCCGA
>JAWWCG010000386.1:0-4329 GCA_033720555.1 Kiloniellales bacterium
GCCGCGCCGCGGTCGAGGGTGATCGATTCGATCGCCCGGTGGGCGGCCAAGAGGACCGTGCCGCCCGGCGTCTCGTAGACGCCGCGGCTCTTCATGCCGACGAAGCGGTTCTCCACCAGGTCGACCCGGCCGATGCCGTGGCCGCCGCCCAGCTCGTTCAGCCGGGCGAGGAGGGCGGCCGGCGAGAGGCGCTCGCCGTCGAGCGCGACCGCGTCGCCCCGCTCGAAGTCGATCTCGATCTCCTGGGGCCGGTCGGGCGCGTCCTCGGGCGCCACGGTGCGCGAGAAGACGTACTCCTCCGGCGCCACCCAGGGATCCTCGAGCACCTTGCCCTCGGCCGAGATGTGCAGCAGGTTGGCGTCGACCGAGAACGGCGCCTCGCCGCGCTTGTCCTTGGCGATCGGGATCTGGTGGCGCTCGGCGAACTCGATCAGCTTGCTGCGGCTGGTGAGGTCCCACTCGCGCCACGGCGAGATCACCTTGATGTCCGGGTCGAGGGCGTAGTAGGCGAGCTCGAAGCGGACCTGGTCGTTGCCCTTGCCGGTGGCGCCGTGGGCGACGGCGTCGGCGCCGGTCTGGCGGGCGATCTCGATCTGGCGCTTGGCGATCAGGGGCCGGGCGATCGAGGTGCCGAGCAGATAGACCCCCTCGTAGAGCGCGTTCGCCCGGAACATGGGGAAGACGTAGTCGCGCACGAAGTCCTCGCGCAGGTCCTCAACGAAGATCTCGCGCACCCCGAACATCTCGGCCTTCTTGCGGGCCGGCTCCAGCTCCTCGCCCTGGCCGAGGTCGGCGGTGAAGGTGACCACCTCGCAGGCGTAGGTCTCCTTGAGCCACTTCAGGATGACCGAGGTGTCGAGGCCGCCGGAATAGGCGAGCACCACCTTCTGGACGTCGGGTTTGGTCACGGGCATCGGCGCTTTTCCCCCAGGAACGGCCGGGAGTATAGGCCAAAGCGGGGCCGGGACAAGGCGGGCGAGGCGCTCGCGAGGCTCACCCGAGGCGCACACCAGGCGCTCGCCAGGCGCTCACCAGGCGCTCCGGCCTTGGCGGTTCGCCGATTTCGCGGCCGGCGCCCGCCCGATCGCCGGAATCCAACGGCCCGAGTCCGCCGGCCCGAGTCCGCTGCCGCCATTAAAATTACTTCATTTGATCATTAGCGGGCGTCGTCTTGTCTTGATCCTGCCCGCTCTATAGGTTGTTTCCAGGCCCAACGGCTCAATGCGCAAAACGCGCGCTTGCAGCGGAAAGGGAGGCAAGCATGAAATACCTCGACTATCTCAAGGGCGAACTCGACCGCGGCCGGCTCTCGCGCCGCGAGTTTCTCGGCCGGGCGACCGCCCTCGGCCTGACCCTGCCGGCGGCGATGGCGCTGGCGGGCAAGGCCGTCTCGGCGGCCGAGCCCAAAAAGGGCGGGCACATGCGCTTCGGATTGGGGCACGGCTCGACCACCGACTCGCTGGACCCGGCGACCTTCGAGAACGACTACATGATCTTCCTCGGCTACTGCTGCCGCAGTCATCTGACGGAGATCGATCAGAACAACGAGCTGACCGGCGATCTGGCGGAGAGCTGGGAGGCCTCCGACGACGCCACCCAGTGGACCTTCAAGATTCGTCAGGGCGTCGAGTTCCACAACGGCAAGACCCTCGACGCCAACGACGTGGTGGCGTCGCTGAACCATCACCGCGGCGAGGACTCCAAGTCCGCGGCCAAGCCGATCGTCGACCCCATCACCGATATCGCGGCCGAGGGGACCGACACCGTCGTCATCACCTTGCAGGCCGGCAACGCCGACTTTCCCTACATCGTCAGCGACTACCACCTGGCCATCATGCCGGCCGACGGCGAGGGCAAGGTCGACTGGGAGTCGGGCGTCGGCACCGGCGGCTACGTGATCGAAAGCTACGAGCCCGGCGTCAGGACCGACCTCAAGCGCTTCCCCAACTACTGGAAGGAAGGCCGCGCCCATTTCGACTCCGGCCAGATCCTCACCATCGCCGACGTGGCGGCGCGGACCAACGCGCTGACCACCGGCGAGATCGACATGATGGACCGCTGCGACATCAAGACCTTGACGCTGCTCGAGCGCAATAGCGAGGTCCGCGTCGAGGAGACCAGCGGCACGGGGCATTACACCTTCGCCATGCGAACGGACACGCCGCCGTTCGACAACAACGACGTGCGCCTGGCCCTGAAGTTCGGCCTGAACCGCGACGCCCTGTTGCAGACCATCCTGCGCGGCCACGGCTACCTCGGCAACGACCACCCGATCGGCAAGCCGAACCGCTACTTCGCCGCCGATCTGCCGCAGCGCCATTACGACCCGGACAAGGCCAAGTTCCACCTGAAGCAGGCCGGGCTGAGCGAGCTCACGGTGGCGCTGCACGCGGCCGACGCCGCCTTCGGCGGCGCAGTCGACGCGGCGGTGCTCTACAAGGAGCACGCCTCGAAGGCCGGCATCACCATCGAGGTGGTGCGCGAGCCCAACGACGGCTATTGGTCCAACGTCTGGATGGTGAAGCCCTGGACGGCGGTCTATTGGAGCGGCCGGCCCACCGAGGACTGGATGTTCTCCACCGCCTACGAGGCCGGCGCCACCTGGAACGATTCCTTCTGGGTGCACGATCGCTTCAACGAGCTTCTGCAAGAGGCCCGCGCCGAGCTCGACGAGGGCAAGCGCCGCGAGATGTACTTCGAGATGCAGCAGATCGTGCGCGACGAGGGCGGCGTGGTGGTCCCGCTGTTCAACAACTACGTCTTCGCCATGAACCAGAAGGTGCAACACGGCCCGATGGCGTCGAACTGGGCGAACGACGGCCAGAAGGGCATGGAGCGCTGGTGGTTCGCGTGAGCCGGCGCGCCGGCTGACGGCTCTCGCGCCCTCGGCCCGATCGCTCTCGGGGCCCGCCGAACGCGGGCCCCGTTTTTTTGTGCGGCCCGCCGCGGGGCCGAGGCGCTTTGCGCTGAGGCCTCAGGTCGCGGCGGGCGCCGCCGCCCGCTGGGCCTTCCTCAGCCGTTCGCTGGCGCTCTTCAGTTGGCCGCAGGCGGCCATGATGTCCTGGCCGCGGGGCTGGCGCACCGGCGCGGTCAGCCCGCCCTCGAACAGAATCCGGGCGAAGCGCTCGACGGCCGCCGGCGGCGAGCACTCGAACGGCGCGCCCGGCCAGGGGTTGAAGGGGATCAGGTTCACCTTGGCCGGGATTCCGGTCAGCAGGCGCGCCATCTCCCGCGCGTCGGTGGGCGAATCGTTGACCCCTTTCAGCAGCACGTACTCGAAGGTGATGCGCCGGGCGTTGTGGACGCCGGGGTAGTCGCGGCAGGCCGCCAGCAGCTCGGCCAGCGGATACTTGCGGTTGAGCGGCACCAGCTCGTCGCGCAGCTCGTCGCTGACCGCGTGCAGCGAGACCGCCAGGTTGACCCCCAGCTCCTCGCCGCAGCGGCGCATCGCCGGCACGACGCCGGCGGTGGAGAGGGTGATCCGGCGCTTGGAGATCGCGATTCCCTCGCCGTCCATGACGATCCTCATGGCCTTGGCCACGTTGTCGTAGTTGTAGAGCGGCTCGCCCATGCCCATCAGGACCAGATTGGTGAGCTGCCGGTCGGCGGCCGGCGCCGGCCATTCGCCCAGGGCGTCGCGGGCCAGCATGACCTGGCCGACGATCTCCGACGCCCCGAGGTTGCGCACCAGGCGCTGGGTCCCGGTGTGGCAGAAGCGGCAGGTGAGGGTGCAGCCGACCTGGCTCGAGACGCACAGCGTGCCGCGCGTCTCCTCGGGGATGTGGACGCTCTCCACCTCCTGGCCGTCGGCGAAGCGCAGCAGCCATTTCCGCGTGCCGTCGGCCGAGGCCTGGGCCTGGGCGACCTCGGGCCGGGCGATCAGGAAGCGCTCGGCCAGCCGGGCGCGCAGCGCCTTGCCGAGCGAGGTCATGACGGCGAAATCCCGCGCCCCGTGATGGTAGATCCAGCTCCAGAGCTGGCGGACCCGGAAGGCCGGCTCGCCGGCCTCCGCGACGACCGCGCCCAGCTCGTCGCGGCTGAGGCCGACCAGGTTCACCCGGCCGTCGCGGGTGTCCGGCGGCGGCGCAAACTGCGCGGCGTGGGCGGTGCGGGTCATGGCGCCTGTCTTAGCCGGGCCTGCGGGGCCGCGCAAGCGGACGCGCCCCCAAGCGAAACCGGCGCTAGACGCCGCAGGCCTTGCTGATGGCGGCGTAGGCCTTGCTGAAGCCGAGCAGCGAGTAGGTGTCGGTCGTCACGGTGCCGCGCGACGAGGTGCCCTTCACGACCATGCTGCTGCCCGCGCGCATCGCCTTGACGATCGCCTGGTCC
>JAWWCG010000387.1:0-4324 GCA_033720555.1 Kiloniellales bacterium
CGTCGGCCGACAGCTAGTATCAAGGCACTATTTTGTGGTTGCTGCGGCGGTTCTGGTTCCAGATGACCCCGGGGCCGGGCGGCGGGCGCCCCCTGACCGGGGTGGGCGCCACCAGCTCCTGCATGAATTGCGACAGGCGGAACATAGCCTCACTCCCCTCGTGCGCCGCGCAGGCGCAGGCCGGTCTTCTTCAGGATCCTGGTGCTGTAGAGGACCTCGTGCCCGCGGCTCGCCGGCCCCAGCAGATCCGCGATGCGCTCGACCTTGCGCGCGACCTCGGCGCGGTCGCGGCCGTGCACCATGGCGAAGAGGTTGTAGGGCCAGTCGGGCGGCCGCCGCGGCCGCCGGTAGCAGTGGGTCACGAAGTCGAGAGCGCCGACCCGGCGGCCGAGCTCGCCCACCCGCGCGTCGTCGACGTCCCAGACCGACATGCCGTTGGCCCGGTAGCCCAGGGCGTAGTGGTTCGGCACCGCGCCGATCCGCCGCACCACGCCGAGCGAGGCCAGGCGGCGCAGCCGGTCCATCACCACCTCCGGCGCGACGCCCAGCGCCTCGGCCACGGCGGCATAGGGGCGCGGGCACAGCGGCAGGCCGCCCTGGGTGGCGGCGACGATGCGGCGGTCGAGAGAGTCGATCCGGGGCGTCTCGGCCATAGCCTCCCTCACGCGCTCAGTTTCAACTCGAGGAAGAACTCTTCCTCTTTCGGCAGGTCCAGCACCGCGAGGCCGGTGCGGGCCTCGATGTCGGCCAGGACGGCGGCAATCTCCTGCGGCGTCTCGCAGGCGAGGACGAACCACATGTTGAAGCGGTGGTCGCGCCGGTAGTTGTGGGCCACCTCGGCGTAGGCGTTCACGATCGCCGCGACCTCGTCGAAGCGCGCCTCGGGCACGCGCATGGCGGCGAGCGTCATGGCGCCGCCCATCTTGGCGACGTTGTAGAGTGGGCCGAAGCGGCTGAGCACGCCGGCCTCGAGCAGGCCCTCGAGACGGGCGATCAGGGTCGCCTCGCAGATCCCCAGGCGCGCCGCCGCCTCGCCATAGGGCCGCTCGGCGATCGGGAAGCCGTCCTGCAGCGCGTTGAGGATGCGCCGGTCGAGGTCGTCGATGGCGGGCCCGCTCATGCCGCCCTCTCTCCCGCCGCCCTCTCTTCCGCCGGGCGGCCGGGCCGGCGGTAGCGCGCGCCGCGCTGCTTGAAGCAGCGCCGGCTGAACAGGACCGCGCGGCCGCAGCCGTCCAATCCGGCCGCCCGGGTCGCCGCCTCGATCTCGCCGCGAACCTGCGCGCGGTCCTTGCCGTGGATCATGGCGAAGAGGTTGTAGGGCCAGTCCGGCAAGCGGCGGGGCCGCCGGTAGCTGAGGGTGACGAAGGCCAGCGCCGCCAGCCGCCGGCCGCAGTCGTCGACACGGTCGTCGGGCACGTCCCAGACCACCATGGCGTTGTCGCGATAGCCCAGCGCCCGGTGCGAGACCACGACCCCGAAGCGGCTGAGGGTGCCGCTCTCCTGCAGCGCGGCCAGGCGTTGCAAGACGACCTCCTCGCCGACGCCCAGCCGCTCGGCGATCCGGGCGTAAGGGCGCGCGACCAGCGGCAGGCCGTCCTGCAGCGCGGCCAGGAGGTCGAGGTCGAGATCCGTCGGCGCGGCGCTCATGAAAGGGGAAATCCCAGGTCGACCCGGTAGGGCTCTTCCAGCGGCAGGTCCAGCACCTCGATCCCGCTGCGCTGGGCGATCTCGGCCAGCACCGCGGCGACCTCCTCCCGGCTCGCCGCGGTCACCACGAACCACAGATTGAACGGGTGCTCGCGCTCGTAGTTGTGGTTGACCTCGCGGTAGCCGCTCACCAGGTCGGCCACTTCGTGGAGGCGCCGGGGCGGCACCCGCATGGCCGCGAGCGTGCTCCAGCCGAGCCGGTGCGGCCGCACGACGGCGCCGATGCGCGAGACCAGGCCGCGCGCCGCCAGGTCGCCGTAGGCGGCCACCACCTCGTCCTCCTCGACCTTCAGGGTCTCGGCGATGCGCGCGAAGGGGCGGGGCTCGAGCGGAAAGCCGCGTTGGAAATCGTTGAGCAGCGCACGGTGAAGCGCCGTCAGCGCCGCCCGCCCCTCGCCGTTCCCTTCGCCGGTCGCTTTGCCGGTCGCCGCCGTCATGGCTAGAGCCCCGTGCGGTGGGCGCGCGCGGCCATGAAGATGCCGCTCGGCTTGTCGGCCGGCAGCGCGGCCAGGCGTTCGAAGGTCCGCGTGTCGTAGACCTCCACCCGGTCCGCGTCGCGCACCGACAGCCAGAGCTGCTCGCCGCGCGGCGAGAACTCCAGGTGCAGCACCGCCGGCCCGGGCGCGAATTGGTGGATCACCTCCAGGGACTCGACGTCGATCACCTGAACCACGTCGTTCAGCGGATGGGCGAAATTGACCCAGACCTGGCGGCCGTCGGGCCGGGCGACCGCGAAGACCGGCTGGCCGTGGACCTTGACGCGGCCGACCTCGCGCCAGGTGCCGGCCTCGACCACCAGCACCTCGTGGCGGCCGACGGCCGGCAGGAAGAAGAGATCGCCGGCCCGCGCCCAGCCTTCCAGGTGCGGCATCTTGTAGACCGGCAACGACTCCTCGCCCTTGCCGTAGCCGTCGAGAATCCGCCGCGCCCCGGCCTCGGGCCGCCACAGGTCGACCAGCGACAGGCCGTCCTCGCCGAACAGGCCGGCGATGTAGTAGCGGCCGTCGTCGGTGATGAGGGCGTCGTAGGGCTGGGCGCCGACGCCCTGGTAGCGCTCGACGACCGGCCGCCGGGGGTCGCTCAAGTCGGCGACCCAGATCTCGCCGGCGTCGTAGAGCGAGAAGACGAAACGCTGGCCGGGGGCGTCGGTCAGGCCGACCACCTTGGAGCGGCCGGCGACGACCGCGCTTTCCGCCGCGATGTCCGCCACCAGCTCCAGGGTCTCGCTGTCGAACACCTTGACGCCGCCCGGGTCGTAGTTGGAGACCGCCACCAGCGCGCCGTCCTGGGAGATCGCGCCGCCGATCGAATTGCCGGCCTGGACCACCCGCTTGGCGATGCTGGCGGTCAAGAGATCGACCTTGGTGAGGCCGCCGTCGCGGCCGAAGACGAAGGCGTAGCGGGCGTCGCGCGAGAACACCACCGAGGCGTGGCTCAGGTCGCCCAGGCCCTCGACGCGCGCCACCGCCGCCTTGCGGCTGGTGTCGACGATCTGGACCGCGCCGGCGGCGCGCTCGATCACCACCGCCAGGTCGCCGGTGCCGCGCAACTCGTCGGCCGCGCCGACGCCGCCCATGAACGCTTGGGCCACGACGATGGCCCCGGCCAGCCAAGATCCCAACTTCGTCATTGCGGCACGCCCTCCTGCAACATGCGGACCAGCCACCGGGCCTCCGCGGGCGTCAGCTCGCCCTGCCACGGCGGCATGGGCGTCTCGGCGACGCCGTCGAGGATGACCGCGACCAGCTCGTCCGAGGACCGCCCGGCAAGCCGCGCCGGCAGCAGCGACGGGCCAAGCCCGCCCTTGAGCGTCAGGCCGTGGCACGACCCGCAGTCGTGCTTGAGGCGGTGCAGCAGCTCCGCCTGGCGCGCCGCGTCCGGCTCGCCGGCGGCGGCCGCCGCCACGGCGACGACGGCGAGGACCAGCGCAACGGCCAGGCCAGGCGCGACCGCCAGGCAAGGCGCCGTGGCGCTAGGCATGTCGCGCCCGCCCCGGCGCCGCGGCCGATCCGCTCGACGCGGCGCCGCCGCGCGCCCGCAGCGCCTCCAGCTCCTTCAGTTCCGCCAGCACCTCGACCACGCGGCCGACGACGAACAGCGCCGGCGCCTCGACCGACTCGCCCTGCAGCCGGTCGGCCAGGGTCGCCAAGGTGGCGACCATCGAGCGCTCGTCCGGCAAGGTGCCGTTGGCGACCGCCGCCGCCGGCGTGTCCGCCGCCAGGCCCGCCTCGATCAGACGGCAGGCGATCTCCGCGATGTGGGCGAGCCCCATATAGACGACCAGGGTGGTCGCCGGGTCGGCCAGGCCCGCCCAGTCGAGATCGAGCGGCCGGTCGGCGCGGCAGTGGCCGGCGACGAAGCGCACGCCGGAGGCCAGGCCGCGATGGGTCAAGGGCAGGCCGAGGCTGGCCGCGCAGCCCGCCGCCGCGGTGACGCCCGGCACGATCTCGCAGGCCACGCCGTGGCGCGCCAGATGAAGCGCCTCCTCGCCGCCGCGTCCGAAGATCAGCGGGTCGCCGCCCTTGAGCCGGACCACCCGGTGCCCCGCCCGCGCCAGCCTGACCAGCAGCGCGTTGGTCTCGTCCTGGGGACAGGCATGGGCGCCGCTGGCCTTGCC
>JAWWCG010000388.1:0-4304 GCA_033720555.1 Kiloniellales bacterium
CGCCGCGACCGGCCTGCTCGCCCAGGATCAGATCCGCGATCTGTTCCAGAACGAGCGCGGCATCGCCGTGCGCCTCGAGCGCGCCCGCGACGCCAAGCTAACCGCCTTCGGTAAGGCGACCCTCTCCGACCGCTATCTGATGGAGGGCGAGAGCTACCAGGACCTCTTCGCCCGGGTCGCCGCCCACTTCGCCGACGACACCGCCCACGCCCAGCGGCTCTACGACTACATGTCGAAGCTGTGGTTCATGCCGGCGACGCCGGTGCTCTCCAACGGCGGCACCAAGCGCGGCCTGCCGATCTCCTGCTTCCTCAACGAGGCCTCGGATACCCTCGAGGGCATCGTCGATCTGTGGAACGAGAACGTCTGGCTGGCGGCGCGCGGCGGCGGCATCGGCAGCTACTGGGGCAACCTGCGCTCGATCGGCGAGCGGGTCGGCCACAACGGCAAGACCTCCGGGGTGATCCCCTTCATCCGGGTCATGGACTCCCTCACCCTGGCGATCAGCCAGGGCTCGCTCCGGCGCGGCTCGGCGGCGGTCTACCTGCCGGTCAGCCACCCGGAGATCGAGGAGTTCATCGAGCTTCGCCGGCCGACCGGCGGCGATCCCAACCGCAAGGCGCTCAACCTGCACCACGGCCTCTTGCTGTCCGACGCCTTCATGCGCGCGGTCGAGGCCGGCGGCGAGTGGGCGCTCACCAGCCCCAAGGACGGCGCGGTCGTGCGCCGCGTCAAGGCGCGCGACCTCTGGGCGCGCATCCTCACCGCGCGCATCGAGACCGGCGAGCCCTACCTCGTCTACATCGACCACGTGAACCGCCAGCTCCCCGAGCACCAGAAGCTGGCCGGCTTGACGGTCAAGATGTCGAACCTGTGCAGCGAGATCACCCTGCCGACCGGGCCCGACCACCTGGGCCACGACCGCACGGCGGTGTGCTGCCTGTCGTCGCTCAATCTGGAGACCTTCTTCGAGTGGCGGGACCAGCCGGGCTTCATCGAGGACGTCATGCGCTTCCTCGACAACGTGCTGAGCGACTTCATCCGCCTCGCCCCGGACTCCATGGCCCGGGCCCGCTATTCCGCCATGCGCGAGCGCTCAGTCGGGCTCGGCGTCATGGGCTTCCACTCCTTCCTGCAGCAGAACCGCGTACCCCTCGAAGGGGTCATGGCGAAGGTCTGGAACGCCAAGATATTCAAGCACGTGCGGGCGCAGGCCGATGCCGCGTCCAAGACGCTGGCGGCCGAGCGCGGCGCCTGCCCCGACGCCCGGGAGTTCGGCTTCGCCGAGCGCTTCTCCAACAAGATGGCGATCGCGCCGACCGCCTCGATCTCGATCATCTGCGGCGGCGCCTCGCCGGGGGTCGAGCCGGTGGCGGCCAACTCCTTCACCCACAAGACGCTCTCGGGCTCGTTCAACGTGAGGAACCGCTACCTCGCGGAGCTGCTCGAGGAGAAGGGCCGCAACGACGAGGCGGTGTGGTCGTCGATCACCCTCAACGAGGGCTCGGTGCAGCACCTCGACTTCCTCACCCAGGAGGAGAAGGACGTCTTCAAGACCGCCTTCGAGCTGGACCAGCGCTGGCTGATCGAGCTGGCGGCCGACCGGGCGCCGCTGGTCTGCCAGTCCCAGTCGCTCAACCTCTTCCTGCGCGCCGACGTGCACAAGCGCGAGCTGCACCGGCTCCACTTCCAGGCCTGGAAGAAGGGCGTGAAGAGCCTTTACTACTGCCGCTCCAAGTCGCTGCAGCGCGCCGAATCGGCGCTCGCCGCGGCGCCGGCCAAGGGCGCCGTGCCGCTGGTCGGCAAGGTCAACGGCCAGGACCGCCCGGCCGCGCCGGGAGCCGAGCCCGCAACCTACGACGAGTGCCTGGCCTGCCAGTAGCGCCGGCGAAACCATGGACCGGAGTTCGACCGGCGAGCCTCTTTGCTTCGCTCAATTCCGGCGCCGGCCCGCGCCCCCGCCCGGCTCCCCACGGCATCGTAAGCTCGGGGTGGCCGGAGGGAGAGCGGGCAGGAACCGTGACACGAGAAACCCCTGCTAGGAGACCTTCGTTGTCCCTGCTCGACGCCAACCACGTCTACAAGCCGTTTTCCTATCCCTGGGCCTACGAGGCCTGGCTCACCCAGCAGCGCATCCATTGGCTGCCGGAGGAGGTGCCGCTGGCCGACGACGTGAAGGACTGGAACCGCAACCTGAGCGACGCCGAGCGCAACCTGCTGGCCCAGATCTTCCGCTTCTTCACCCAGTCCGACGTCGAGGTGAACAACTGCTACATGAAGCACTACGCGCGGGTGTTCAAGCCGACCGAGGTGGTCATGATGCTGGCCGCCTTCTCCAACATGGAGACGGTGCACATCGCCGCCTACTCCCACCTGCTCGACACCATCGGCATGCCCGAGCAGGAGTACTCGGCCTTCCTGCGCTACAAGGAGATGAAGGACAAGTACGACTACCTGCAGTCCTTCGCCTGCGACACCAAGCAGGAGATCGCCCTGACGCTGGCCGTCTTCGGCGCCTTCACCGAGGGCCTGCAGCTCTTCGCCAGCTTCGCGATCCTCCTGAACTTCCCGCGCTTCAACAAGATGAAGGGCATGGGCCAGATCGTCTCCTGGTCGGTGCGCGACGAGACGCTGCACACGCTCTCCATCATCCGCCTGTTCCGCACCTTCGTCGCCGAGAACCGGGAGATCTGGGACGAGGACCTGCAGCGCCGGATCTACCGCGCCTGCGAGACCATCGTCACCCACGAGGACGCCTTCATCGACCTCGCCTTCGAGATGGGCGGCGTCGAGGGCCTGGCGGCCGACGAGGTCAAGGAATACATCCGCTACATCGCCGACCGCCGACTGGGCCAGCTCGGCGTGCAGCCGATCTACCGGGTTGCGGCCAATCCGCTGCCCTGGCTCGACGCCATGCTGAACGGCGCCGAGCACACCAACTTCTTCGAGAACCGCTCGACCGAGTACTCCCGGGCGGCGACCCAGGGCGCCTGGGACGAGGTCTGGGCCGAGGTCGACGGCGGCTAAGCCGGTCGCGACGGCGCCGCCCCGCCGATCGCACTTGTCAAAGGCGGCGCTCCCGCCCTAGCCTTTCCGCGCCGGCCACCGCGGCGCTTCGAGGCGGCGACATGTCGCGAGAGATCTACTTCCTGCCCCACGGCGGCGGCCCGCTGCCGCTGATGGGCGACCCCGGCCACCAGGGGATCGTCGATCTGATGCGCGGGCTCGGCGACCGCCTGGCCGGCCGGCCCGCCGTCGTCGTCGTCACCGCCCACTGGGAGGCGGAGGCGGTCGCCCTGTCCGGCGCCGAGCGGCCGCCGCTTCTGTTCGACTACTACGGCTTCCCGCCGGAGACCTACGACTACGTCTACCCGGCGCCGGGCGCGCCCGAGCTGGCCCGGCGCGCGGCGGCCCTGCTGGGCGCGGCGGGCCTCGCCAGCCGGATCGATGCCGAGCGCGGCTACGACCACGGCACCTTCGTGCCGATGATGCTGATCCGCCCCGAAGCGGATATCCCGATCCTGCAGATGTCCCTGCTCGCCTCGCTCGACCCCGCCGCCCACATCGCCGTCGGCAAGGCGCTGGCGCCGCTGGTCGACGACGGCGCCGTGCTGATCGGCTCGGGCCTCAGCTTCCACAATCTCGGCGCCCTGCTGCGCGGCACGCCGATGCAGGCCGACGCGGACCGGGCGTTCGACGACTGGCTCAACGAGACCCTGCTCGATCCGGCCCTCGGCCCGGCCGAGCGCGACGCGCGCCTGGCCGCCTGGGCCGCGGCGCCGGGCGCGCGCTTCTGCCATCCGCGCGAGGACCACCTGCTGCCGCTGCACGTCTGCCACGGCGCGGCGGCGGCCGCCGGCCTGAGCGCCGCCAACATCTACCGCGACCGCCTGATGGGCTTCATGACCTCGGGCTTTTGCTGGCGAGGCGAATAGGACGCGACGAGCCGCCGCGCCGAAGGGCCGGCCGCGACGGTGCCGGGGTCGCCCGCGCGCACCGTTAAACTCCTTCGGCCGCGATTTCATAGAGATGCCATGGCCCACGGAACTCTCATAGAATAAGGGCGGCCAAGCGCTCCCCGGAGAGACACTTGTGGCGACCTTGCGCATTAGCTTGTTGGGAGGCTTCGAGGCGCAGCTCGGATCGGGCCGGACGCTGGTGCTCAAGGGCCGCAAAACCCAGGCCCTCCTCGCCTATCTGGCCCTTGCGCCCGGTCGGCGCCGCACGCGAGACGAGCTGAGCGCCCTGCTGTGGAGCGACCGCGGCGAGGCGCAGGCGCGATCCAGCCTGCGCCAGTCCCTCTC
>JAWWCG010000389.1:0-4300 GCA_033720555.1 Kiloniellales bacterium
CCGATGCTTTGGGCACCGATGCTGCGGCGTGCGCCGCTCGCGCGACGGCGCGGCCGGGTGCGACCGGGCGACGACGCAACCTTGATGCGATGAATTGTGCCGGTGGCTCTCGCGCGGGACAGTCGGAGCCGATCGCTGTACCCGGTCGCAATTGCTGGCAAAGGGTCCGGGCGGAGCGCGTGGCCTTCCTGGTGGACGGCGCCGCTTACTTTCGCGCCTTCAAGGCGGCCGCGCTTCGCGCCCGGACGTCGATCCTGATCGTCGGCTGGGACGTCAACAGCCGCACGCCGCTCGAGTTTCCGGAAGACGCCCAGCGCGACGTCCCCAATGAGCTCGGCCCCCTGCTCAACCACCTGGCCCACCGACGCGGCGACCTGCGAATTCACGTCCTCGGCTGGGATTCGCCGCTGATCTACGCGCCCGATCGCGAGTGGCTGCCGCAGGCCCGCCTCGACTGGTTTACCCATCCGAATTTGAGCTTCGCGCTCGACAATCAGCACCCGCTCGGCGCGTCGCACCATCAGAAGATCGTGGTCATAGACGATTCGATCGCGTTTCTCGGCGGGATGGACCTCACGCACAGCCGACTCGACTCGCCCGAGCATCGGCCCGACGACCCGCGCCGCCGCAATCCGGACGGAGCGACCTACGGGCCCTACCACGACGTCCAAGTCGCCGTCGGCGGCCCGGCGGCGCAGGCGTTGGGCGATGTCGCGCGCGATCGCTGGACGCGGGCGACGGGTCAGGTCCTGCGCCCGGTCGAGCCCGCCCAGGAGAGCTGGCCAGACGATCTCCCGCTCGATATGACCGAGGTGGACGTCGCCATCGCCCGGACCTATCCGAAATGGAAGAGCCGGGACGAAACCCGGGAGGTCGAGCGGCTGTTTCGCGATTCCCTGGCCGAGGCGAGCCACACGGTCTACATCGAGAACCAGTATTTCACCGCCGCCAGCATCGCCCAGGGCCTCGTCGAGCGCCTCGCCCAGGCGGACTGTCCCGAGATCGTGATGGTCGTGCCGCAGGAACCGACGGGCTGGCTCGAGCAGACCGCGATGGGCATCAAGCAGCGGTACTGGCTGGCGCGCCTGCGCGCCGCCGACCGCCACGGGCGCTTTCGCGCCTACATGCCGGTCGTCGGCGAGGCGGGCGAGGTCGGCGTCAAGGTGCACGCAAAGGTCATGGTCGGCGATGGGCGGTTCCTGCGAATCGGCTCGGCCAATCTGAACAACCGCTCCATGGGCCTGGATTCCGAATGCGACCTGGCCGTCGAGGCGGAGCCGGACTCGCCCGAGGCCGAGGCGATCGCGGGGCTTCGCGACCGGCTGGTCGCGGAGCACCTGGGCGTGCCCGCCGAGGCGGCCGCCCGGGAGATCGAGACGCGCGGCTCGCTGATCGCGGCGATCGAGGCCTTGCGCGGCCCCGGCCGCAGCCTGAAGCCGTTTCCCGAAACCCCGCCCGACGCGATCGACACGGTCGTGGCGGAAACCGATCTGCTCGACCCCGCGGAGACGCTCGGCCCGGAGCGCATCGCCGACGAGCTGAGCGACCAAGAGACCGGCCAGACGACGCTGCGCGCCGCCTTGATCCGCCTCGCGGTGGTCGTCGCGGGCCTTCTCGGCCTCGCCGCGCTGTGGCGCTGGGGGCCGCTCTCCGAGATCGCAGACGCCGCCACCCTCGAGGCCTGGAGCCAAAGCCTGCGCAGCGAGTGGACCACCTCGGTCGCGCTGCTGGCCGCCTACGTGGTCGGCGGCGTGTTGATGTTCCCGATTCTGATCCTGATCGTGGCGACCGGCTTGATCCTGGGGCCGGGCCTCGGGCTGCTGGTGGCGGGGACCGGGGCGCTGCTGGGCGCCGTCGCGGGCTACGGCTTCGGGGCGCTGCTCGGCCGCAAGACCCTGGAGCGCATGTCGGGCGGGCGCCTCGACCGCCTGAGCCGGCACCTGGCGCGCCGCGGCCTGCTGTCCATGACCTTGATCCGCCTGCTTCCCCTGGCGCCCTTCACTCTGGTCAACCTGGCGGCCGGGGCGTCGCACATCCGCTTTCGCGATTTCACCCTCGGCACGATCCTCGGAATGGCGCCCGGCGTGCTGGCGATCACCCTGTTCTCGGGCCAGCTCGGCGAGGTCGTGCGCTCGCCGGATCCGGTGAACGTCGGGCTCCTGGTCGCCTTGCTGCTGGTGATCCTGTCCGCGGCGTTCTGGTCCTGGCGGCGATTCGCGCGATGGCGCGGCGGCTCGCCCCGTGCCTGACAAGGCCAGAGCCGGCGAGGACGGCGCGGCGCGGCCGGCGGCGCGGTTCGCCACCTACAACATTCACCGCGCCATCGGCACCGACCGCCGCCGGGATGCGGCGCGCATCTCCGCCGTGATCGGCGAGCTGCAGGCCGACGTGATCGGTCTGCAGGAGGTCGATTGGCACCACGACCACGACGACGAGGCCTCGCAGTTCGAGTACCTCGCGCATCTGCCCGGCTATCGCGCGCTCGCCGGTCCCAATCTGCGGGACCACCGCGGGCATTACGGCAACCTGCTGTTGACCCGCCTGGCCGTGCGCCAGGTTCGCCGCATCGACCTCAGCGTGGCCAACCGGGAGCCGCGCGGCGCTATCGATGTCGATCTCGAGGTTCGCGGCGAGCCGGTGCGACTCATCGTCACGCATCTCGGCCTCGGCCTCGGCGAGCGTCGGCGCCAGGCCGCTCGGTTGAGCGACGCGGTTTGCCGCCATCCCGAGCGCCCGACCTTGCTGCTCGGGGATTTCAACGAATGGATTCCCGGGAACCCGACCTTGCGTCCGCTGCTGAACCTCTGCGGCGCGACGGCGAGGCCGGCCACCTACCCCTCGTTTCGCCCGGTGCTCGCGCTCGACCGGATCCTCGCCAGCGCGTTCGACGCGGCGCCCGTGGTCCAGGCCTACACCTCGCCGCTCGCCCGCCGAGCCTCGGACCACCTCCCCTTGGTCACCGAGGTCGACCTCGGCGCCGGCTCGACGCCCGCCTCGCACTGACCGCGATGGTCGGCACGCGTGTCGGCCATGTCGGGGCGGAACATCAGGGCACCTCAGGGGCACCTCAAGGCGTGGGCCCGAACGACGTCTCGACCGAATCGCCCGCCTCGCCCTCGAGATTCAGCTTGATCGCCAGAAAGCGCAGGAGGTCGGACTGCGAGACGACGCCCGCCAGTCTGTCCTTGCTGGCGACCAGAAGCCGCGGCCGGCGCGACCGCATCATGCGGGTCAAGGCAGAAGCCGCGTCCGTGCCGGGCGTTACCGTATTCTCCTCGGAGCACGCCTCCATGATGTCTGCCACGGTGCGTTCGTGCCACTGCTCCCGGAGGACCTGCTTGACGTCGCGCAGATTGACGTAGCCCAGCAGCCTCTCTCCCTGGACGACCGGAAAGGCCTTGAAGTTGTGCGTGTAGAAGAACTTGTCCACCAGCTCGTCGAGCGGCTGGGTCGGATCGACGCTCACCGGGTCCTTCGTCATCAGGCGGGCGACCGGCACGTCGTGCAGGGTCTCGCGCATGAGCGTCTGCTGATAGGTCGCCTGCGCCGCGCCCCTCACGAACAGACCGATCAGGAAGTACCACATGCCGGCGATGAAGTTGCCCGAGACGATGCTCAGGACCGCCAGCAGGATCAGGAGCAGCCCGAAGCCCGAGCCGAAGTTGGCGGCGATCCGCGTGGCGCGAAGATAATCGCCTTTCCAGCCCCACAGGATCGCGCGCAGCACGCGGCCGCCGTCGAGCGGGAAGGCCGGAACCATGTTGAACACCGCCAGAATCACGTTGATCGTGGCGAGGTAGCCGAAAACGCCGCTCACGGTGACCGGCGCGCCGATGCCCTGCGCGGCGAGGCTCACGACATAGCAAACCCCGGCCACCAGCAGGCTGCTGATGGGCCCGGCGATCGCCACGTTGAACTCGGCCCGGGGCCCGACCGGCTCGTCGTGCATTTCCGCCACCCCCCCGAAGATGAAGAGGGTGATCCCCTTGATCGGCATGCCGTAGCGCTTGGCCACCAGGGAATGGGACAGCTCGTGAACGACGATCGAGATCAGCAGCCCGATCATGCCCAGCACGCCCATCGACCAGTAAACCGTCGGGCCGAGATCCGGATAGAGGGCGGGAAACAGGCCGACCGCCAAGCTCCAGGTGACCAGGACGGCAAGGACCAGCCACGTCAGGTCGACGGCGACCTCGAACCCGAACAGCCTGAAAAGCGGAATGCGTTTGGTGAACATGGCAGGACCTCGAAAATTCGCCGACCGTATCTCGCGGCTTGGCGCGAGCGCCGCCCAGCCGCC
>JAWWCG010000390.1:0-4293 GCA_033720555.1 Kiloniellales bacterium
CCTATGTTCCAGCAGAAGAAGCAGATAGCACAGAGACCCAAGCATGAGCATTCAGTGCCCTGGTTTTGGCCCTTGGCGGCGGCGATCGAAATGGAGGAGGAAGGGCTCAAGCTATTCAGGGACAACCTAAAATTCATTGCTGAAGCGGAGGAGATCACGGTTCCATCGCCCTCCGAATGGGCGAGTGAAAGCCGGGTTCGGCTGGATCTGGACACCATGCGCCTCAGGGATTTCAGCCGAGATTCCAAGAGCGGCGGGATGGCTCCGGTGCTGATAGATGCGCCCTATGCCGGGCACGACTCGACCATCGTTGACTACGCCAAGGGCCAGAGCCTGGTCGAGACCCTGCTCGATTCCAGTCTGTCCCGCGTGCTTGTCACCGACTGGAAAAGCGCCACCGACGAGATGAAGAATTTCGACATCGACAAGTATCTGGCCGAGATGAACGTCGCCATCGACGACCTGGGCGGCCAGGTGCACCTGGTCGGACTGTGCCAGGGCGGTTGGATGTGCGCCATGTACGCCGCCCGCTTCCCGGGCAAGGTCCGCTCCCTGGTTCTGGCAGGGGCGCCGATCGATACCGACGCAGGCGATGGCCCGATCAAGACCTTGGCGCACGAGCTTCCCATGAGCTTTTACGAGGAGATGGTGGCCGCCGGCGACGGGCGCATGCTCGGCAAATTCATGCTGGCCGGCTGGAAGAGCATGCACCCGGACACACAGTACCTGGAGAAATACATCGATCTCTACGAACACATCGAAGACAAGTGCTACGTGAAACGCACCGAGCGTTTCGAGCGCTGGTACGAGAATCCAATCGACCTACCGGGCCGTTACTACCTGCAGGCGATCGAGGACCTGTTCAAGGACAACCGCTTGGCCAAAGGTACGTTTGTGGCCCTCGGCCGCCGGCTGGATCTCAGCGAAATCACGGTGCCGGCCTATCTGCTGGCCGGCGACGCCGACGACATCACGACCAAGGAGCAGGTATTCAACGCCGCGCTCTTGCTCGGCACGCCGCGCAGTCACATTGTCAAGCGACTGGCGGCGGGCGGGCATATCGGTTTATTCATGGGCACGCGGACCCTGGCCGAGGTCTGGCCGGATATTGGGCTCTGGATCCGGCAACAGGACGGTTTGACCGCCCCGGCCAGTGAAGATCGGGCCGCGATATGACCCCTGCGCCAGCCCGGAACGACAATGTGAACGCCCCGGCAGCGCCCGAACCGTCGGAGCCGCAAGTCCCCCAGACGGACATCGATCGCGGGCTCAGCGAGACGGCCGCCCGACAGGGTCTCGCCGAGCACGGCCCGAACGCCCTGTCGGAGGAGAGGATCAGTCCGCTGCGGCGCCTGCTCGGCTACTTCTGGGGGCCGATTCCCTGGATGATCGAGACCGCCGCCGGTCTCTCCCTGGTGCTCGGCGACTGGGGCGACTTCGCGATCATCGCCACGATGCTGCTGGTCAACGCGGGCGTCGGATTTTGGCAAGAGAACAAGGCCGATACCGCGATCGAGATGTTGAAGCGGCGGCTGGCGCCCAGCGCCCGCGTGCTCCGCGACGGGCAATGGAAAACCGTGCCGGCGCGCGAGCTGGTGCCGGGGGACGTCATCTCGGTGAGGCTCGGCAGCGTAGTACCCGCCGACGTCAGCTTGGTGCGGGGCGACTATCTCAGCGTCGACGAGTCGGCACTGACCGGCGAATCGCTGCCGGTCGACAAGAAGATCGGCGAACGGGCCTATTCCGGATCGATCGTGAAGCTGGGCGAAATGACCGCGGTCGTCACCGCCACGGGCATGGCGACCTATTTCGGCCAGACTGCGCGGCTAGTCCAGGAAGCCGGAGGCCGGTCCCATTTTCAACGCGCCGTCTTGAAGATCGGGAATTTTCTGATCTTTGCCACTCTGGCCCTGGTCATCGTCATCGTTTTGGTGGCTCTTTTCCGAGAATCACCGTTCCTGCAGACGCTGCAGTTCGCCCTCATCCTGACGGTGGCCGCGATTCCCGTGGCGCTACCCGCCGTGCTTTCCGTGACCATGGCCGTCGGGGCCGAGACCCTGGCCCGCATGAAGGCCATCGTTTCCCGCCTGGTTTCGATCGAGGAGCTGGCGGGCGTCGACGTTCTCTGCGCCGACAAAACCGGCACCTTGACGAAAAACGAACTCACATTGGGCGACGTC
Source organism: Kiloniellales bacterium (assembly GCA_033720555.1). GTDB lineage: Bacteria > Pseudomonadota > Alphaproteobacteria > Kiloniellales > JAKSDN01 > CALJXB01. The sequence continues at coordinate 2,181 of JAWWCG010000390.1, forward strand.
CTACCCGCCGACGGCGTGGGGAACGCCGATCTGATCCTGGCCGCGGCGCTGGCGTCGAATAGGGACGATCCCGACGCCATCGACACGGCCATCCTAGAGCGGACACCCACCGCTGCCGACCTCGCAGCCTACACAGTGGAGACCTTCACGCCTTTCGATCCCGTCAGCAAGCGCACCGAGGCTTCCCTTCGTCACGGTGGCGAGAGCTTTCGCGCCAGCAAGGGCGCGCCCCAGGTGATACTCGATCTCACGCAGTCAGACGGCGCGGCCCGAAAGGCCATCGAGACTCAGGTCGACGAGCTTGCGGCCAAGGGCTACCGCGCCATCGCCGCGGCACGGTGCGACGACGGTGAGTCCTGGCGTTTCCTGGGGCTGCTGCCGATCTTCGATCCGCCGCGGGACGACTCGGCCGAGACGGTCCACGCGGCATCCGAGATGGGCGTCGACGTCAAGATGATCACCGGCGATCACGAGGCCATCGCCCGCCAAATCGCCGGCCAGCTCCACCTCGGCACCAACATCCTCTCGGCCTCGGAGGTGTTCGACGGTGGCGCCGAAGACGACCTGGCCCATCGCATTGAGGCGGCGAACGGCGTGGCCCGGGTTTTCCCCGAGCACAAGTTCAAGATCGTCAAGGCGCTCCAGGCAGGCGGCCGCCATATCGTCGGCATGACCGGCGACGGCGTCAACGACGCGCCGGCCCTCAAGCAGGCCGACGTCGGGGTCGCGGTCAGCGGCGCCACGGACGCCGCCCGGGCCGCCGCGGATCTCGTGCTAACCGCGCCCGGCTTGTCGGTGATCACCGCGGCCATCGAAGAGGCGCGCCGAATTTTCGAGCGCATGACAAGCTATGCCACCTACCGGATCGCGGAGACGATTCGGGTTCTGGTCTTCATGACGCTGTCGATCCTGATCTTCGACTTCTATCCCGTGACCGCCTTCATGATCGTGCTCCTGGCGATCCTCAACGACTTTCCGATCATGATGATCGCGTTCGACAGGACCATGGCCGCCATGCGTCCTGTCCGCTGGCACATGGAGAGGGTTTTGGGCGTGGCGACGACCCTCGGCCTCCTGGGCGTCGTCGAGACCTTTCTGTTGTTCTGGTTCGTCGAGGTAGTACTCAAACTGCCGCGCGAAACGATCCAGACCGTGATATTTCTGAAGCTCCTGGTCGCCGGACATCTGACGATTTACGTGACTCGGAACCCGAATTGGTTCTGGTCCCGGCCTTTACCCGCCGCCTCGCTTTTCCTCACCTGCGAGGCGACCCAGATCGTCGGCACACTGATCGCCGTCTACGGCGTCTTTGTGGCCCCCATCGGCTGGCCCGCCGCGCTCGCGGTCTGGGCCTACTGTCTCGCCTGGCTTCCGATCGAAAGCGCAGTCGCGCTTATGGTCCGCCGCCTCTTTGACCTAGGCAGCATGCACCACACCCGGCACCTCGCTCTCGTCGAGCGCCTGCTGCGCCGCACTTAGAGGCAATATTCGTCGTCGCCTCTCGGGCCGCCGCCTGATAACCGAACCAGAACACGAGCTGAAGCAGAGAGAGGTCCTGTCAGAGCCTTAATCCGTTTTTCCCCACCGGAACGATCGCAAAGGACTAGCTCCAATCGGCGTGACGGCTCTTGGGATATTGGTATCGTGAATGGCCGAAGCGGGGTCGGACTGCTTGATCCCCGCCGCTCAGATCGGCCTGCCGGCTATTTGCCATATGGCCGATGATGCGCAGCTTTGATCCGATGCCGGTCGTTCACGAGCGCCGCGATGAGCGACGGCCTCTGGCCGAGTCCTGCCCCTGCCGCTCTGGCCGATCGTTTGGCGGGAATCGCCCGCAAGTGCACATTGGCAAAGATCTTCGCCAATGTCCGGCTTTCGATCTCAAACCCGACTTCCAGGCGGGTTCCGCTGAGCTCGCGCGGTCTCGGGCTCGCCGCCAAGAGAAGAGTTTTGCCTCAGCCAAGAGCGTCGAGATCTACCGCGCCCTCGGCGCGCGGTCTTAGTCTGCCGGCGGCGCGCGGCGCCGCATGAAGATCGCCTTGCCGTCGCCGTCGTGATAGTAGTCCGGCAGCTCGGCCACTTGGCGGTAGCCCATGGCCCGGTAGAAGGCGCG
>JAWWCG010000391.1:0-4291 GCA_033720555.1 Kiloniellales bacterium
GACGCTGTGGCCGGTGGTGTGGGCGTAGCCGCCGGAGGTGACGTAGCCGACGCATGCGCCGTCGTGGAACAGCGGCTCGTCGCGGTTGACGTCGACGTCGTCGGCCTCCACCACCAGCGCGACCAGGCGTTTCTCGGGCCCGCGCTCGCGTTCGGCCAATGCCGCCTCGCGGCCGACGAAGGGCGCGTCCTTGTCGAAGCGCACGAAGGCGTCGAGCCCGGATTCCGCGGCGGTGAAGTCGGGCCGGAAATCGAGCGTCCACACCCCCCAGCTCTTCTCCAGGCGCAGCGACATGAGCGCCCGCGCCCCGAACCAGCGGAGACCGAGGTCCGCGCCGTCGCGCTCGATCGCCTCGTAGAGCGCGAGCTGGTACTGCGGCGCGCAGTAGATCTCGTAGCCCAGCTCGCCGGTGAAGGAGACCCGCGCCAGCAGGCAGGGCACGCCGCCGACGACGGTGTGGCGGATGTCGCGGAACTTGAACGCCGCGGCGGAGACGTCGTCGCGGGTGAGGCGCGCCAAGAGCTCGCGCGAGCGCGGTCCGGCGATCGAGATGCCGTGCAGCTCGTCGGAGCGGTTGCGGTAGGCGACGCCGCGCTCGGGCAGGTGAAGCTCGAACCAGCGCCGGTGCATCTCCTGGGCCGCGCCGGAGCCGAAGACGAGGAACCGCTCGTCGCCGAGCCGCGCCACCGTCAGGTCGCCGTAGAGCTTGCCCTTGGGGGTCAAGAGCGGGGTCAGGGCGAGGCGGCCCTCGCGCGGCAGCCGATTGGCCGCCAGGCGGTCGAGGAAGGCCTCGGCGCCGGGCCCGCGGATCTCGTGCTTGGCGAAGTTGGCGATCTCGATCGCGCCGACGCCCTCGCGCACGGCGCGGCATTCCTCGGCCACGAAAGGAAAGGCGTTGGAGCGCCGGAAGGTCGGGGTCTCGCGCGCCGCCTCGGGCGAGTCGGCGAACCACAGCGCGTGCTCGAGGCCGAAGGCCGCGCCCATGACGGCGCCCTTGGCGACCAGGCGGTCGTAGATCGCCGTCGTCTTCTGCCGGCGCGCCGCCGGCAGCTCCTCGTTGGGGTAGGTCAGGATGAAGCGCCGGGCATAGTTCTCCGCGGCCTTGAGGGTGCCGTAGTCGCGGGTGGCGAAGGCGCCGAAGCGGGCCACGTCCATGGCCCAGACGTCGATCGCCGGCTCGCCTTCGATCATCCACTCGGCGAGGCAGAGGCCGACGCCGCCGCCCTGGCAGAAGCCGGCCATGACGCCGACGGCGACCCAGTAGTTCCGGAGCCCCGGCACCGGGCCGATCAGCGGATTGCCGTCGGGGCCGAAGGTGAAGGGGCCGTTGATCATGTCCTTGATGCCGGCGCGGGCGAGGGCCGGCATGCGCTCGAAGGCGATCTCGAGGCGGTCGGCGAAGCGGTCGATGTCGGGCTGCAGCAGCTCGTGGCCGAAGTCCGGCGGCGTGCCCTCGACAGCCCAGGGCTTGCAAGCCGGCTCGTAGGTGCCGAGCAGCACGCCCTGGTGCTCCTGGCGGGTGTAGGCGTTGCCCTCGTAGTCGACGGTGACCGCGATCTCCGCGCCGTGGGCCGCCACCTCGGGGATCGTCTCGGTGATCAGATAGTGGTGCTCCATCGGCTGCAGCGGCAGCTCGATCCCGGCCAGGTGGCCGACCTCGCGGGCCCACAGGCCGCCGGCGTTGACCAGGTGCTCGGTTCGGATGGTGCCCTTGGCGGTGACCACGTCCCAGCCGCCGTCGGGCCGCGGCTTGGTCTCGAGGACCGGCGTCTCGCGGTGGATCTCGGCGCCGTAGTGGCGGGCCGACTTGGCGTAGGCATGGGTGACGCCGGAGGGATCGATATGGCCGTCGAGCGGCTCGAACAGCGCGCCCAGGTACTTGCTCGGGTCGATCAGCGGGTTGAGGCGGGCCGCCTCCTCGAGCGAGATGAACTCGGTGTCGAGGCCCATGTAGCGGGCCTTGGCGCGCTCCTGCTTCAGGTAGTCGAGGCGCTCCGGCGAGGACGCGAGGTAGATCCCGCCGGGCCGGTGGCTGCCGACCGACTGGCCGGAGAGGGTCTCGATCTCCTGGTAGAGCTGGATCGTGTAGCCCTGCAGGCGGGCGATGTTGGGGTCGGCGTTGATGGTGTGGATCACCCCGGCGGCGTGCCACGACGAACCGGAGGTTAGCTCCGAGCGCTCCAGCAGCACGATGTCGCGCCAGCCCATCTTGGCCAGGTGGTAGAGAACGCTGCAGCCGACGACGCCGCCGCCGACCACCACGACACGTGCGTGCGATTTCATGGCTCGATCCTCCCCGCTTGTCTGCCGTTTCGCAGGCGTCGCCTCAGTGCCGTCTCGGGGCCGTCTCAGGGCCGCCTCGGTGCCGTCTCAGGGCCGCCTCGGTGCCGTCTCAGGGCCGCCTCAGTGCCACATGTCGGGCAACGCTTCGTGCTGCTTGGCGACGAAGGCGCGAAGCGCCTCGTCGACCGCCGGATCCAAGGGCGGCGCCTGGTAGCCCGCCAGGCGGCTCCGCCAGGCTTCGCCGGCGCGCGCCAGGGCGTCCTTCGCGCCGTCCTCCTGCCATTGCTCGAAGGATTTGCAGTCCGCCAGGTCGGGCTCGAAATAGGCGGTCCGGTAGTTGGCGAGGGTATGGGCGGCGCCGAAGAAGTGCTTGCCGGGTCCCACTTCGCGGAAGGCGTCCATGGCGAAGGCGTTGTCGTCGAGGGGCAGCCCCTCGAGCAGCCGGTGCATCATGCCGAGCCGGTCGCAGTCGAGCATGAACTTCTCGTAGCCCATGGTGAGGCCGCCCTCGAGCCAGCCGGCCGCGTGCAGCACGAAGTTGGTGCCGGCCATCAGCGCCGGCATCAGGGAGTCGGCCGATTCCTGCGCGGCCTGGGCGTCGGCCACCTTGGATGCGGTGAAGTGCCCGCCGCAGCGCAAGGGCAGGCCGAGGCGCCGCGCCAATTGGCCGACCGCCATGTAGGCGAGCGCCGGCTCCGGCATGCCGAAGGTGGGCGCCCCGGAGCGCAGCGACATGGAGGACAGGAAATTGCCGTAGATCACCGGCGCGCCGGGGCGCACCAGTTGGGTAAGCGCGACCCCGACGCAGGCCTCGGCGTGGGCCTGGGCGATGGCGGCGGCCGGCGTCACCGGCCCCATGGCGCCGCCGAGAATGAACGGCACCACCACCGTCGCCTGGTTGGCCGCGGCATAGGTGCGGGCGACGCCGGACATGACGTGGTCGTAGACCAGCGGCGAGTTGACGTTGATGTTGCCGAGGATGACGCAGTTCTCGTCCACGAAGCGGGCGCCGAACAGGAGCCGGCACATCTCGATCGAATCGGCGGCGCGCTCCGGGGCGGTGACCGAGCCCATGAACGGCTTGTCGCTCCAACGCATGTGGGCGTAGACCATCTCGAGATGGCGCTTGTTGACCGGCAGGTCGACCGGCTCGCAGATGGTTCCGCCGGAATGGTGCATCCACGGCGAGAGGTAGGCGAGCTTCACCAGGTTTCGGAAGTCCTCGATGGTCCCGTAGCGCCGCCCGCCCGCCAGGTCGCTCACGAAGGGCGCGCCGTAGGCCGGCGCGAAGACCGTGTGGTCGCCGCCGATCTCGACGCGGCGCGCCGGGTTGCGGGCGTGCTGGGCGAACTGGCTGGGCGCGGTGGCGCAGAGCGCGCGGACCTGGCCCGGCGCGAAGCGCACCCGCTCGCCCTTGACGTCGGCGCCGGCCGCCTTGAACAGCCCGAGCGCTTCCTCGTCGCCGCGAAATTCGATGCCGACCTCGCCGAGGATGCGGTCGGCGTGACGTTCGATCAGGTCGAGGCCGTCCTCGCTCAAGAGATCGTAGTAGGGGATGCGCCGGGTGATATAGGCCGGCGCGGCAAGGTCCGACGCCGGCGGCCGCTCGTGCCCGCCACTGCGGTCACTGCGGCCACTGCGGCCAGTCCGCCCGCTGCGCCCACTGCGCCCACTGCGGGTACTGCGGCCGCTCCGTGCGCCGCGCTCGCTGGTCGCTGGTCTCGCCATGACGTCTCGTCCTCGAGCAATGGCCGCCCGGCGCGGCATCCTCTGACCAGCGTTTAAGGTAGCGCAAGCCCAAGGCGTTGTGAGGCTGGAAATTGTTTGGCCAATCCATAAATTCTCCTTATGCAAAGCCTGCGCCATCTCTTGCCCTCGCCGGGCGCGCTGTTCGTTTTCGAGGCGGCGGCGCGCCTCGGCAGCTTCACCTTGGCCGGCCGCGAGCTCGGCATGACTCAGGCCGCCGTCAGCTACGCCATCAAGCAGCTCGAGGGTTCGCTCGCCACCA
>JAWWCG010000392.1:0-4289 GCA_033720555.1 Kiloniellales bacterium
CGCGCGCACGCCGGTCCGCACGCCGGCCCGCGCGCCTCTCAGGGCCCGGGCAGCCCCGGCGGCCCGGATATCCCGGGGGCGCGCCAAGCGCCCGGTCCTGTTCACCGCCACCAACGGCATCGGCCTGGGCCACCTGACCCAGCTTCTGGCCATCGCCAAGCGGGTGCCGGCGGACGTTCAGCCGATCTTCGCCACCATGTCCCAGGCGACCGCGATCGTCCGCGCCGCCGGCTTCCCCGCCCATTTCTTTCCCGACTACCGCTACGCCGAGAGCCCCTACGGCCTGTGGAACCGGTGGCTGGAGATCGAGCTGTCGGCCCTGGTCGAGTTCTACGACGCCCGCGCCGTCGTCTTCGACGGCGTGATCCCCTACGACGGAATCGTGCGGGCCGGCGCCCGGCGCGCGAACCTGCCGATGATGTGGGTGCGCATCCCCATGTGGAAGCGCGCGATCTGGGACGATTCGGTCGACCGCGCGAAATATTTCGACCTGGTCCTCGACACCGGCGAGCTGGCCGAGGCGCGCAACGTCGGCGCCCGGATCCCCTACCCCGAACGGCTCGAGGTCATCCCGCCCATGCTGCTGTGCGACGAGGACGAGTTGCTGCCGCGCGAGGAGGCGCGCGCCCGCCTCGGCCTCGACGCGGACGGTCCCGCGGTCCTGCTGCAGCTCGGCTCGGGCAACAACCAGGCGCTGGTGCCGGTCGTGCAGCATATCGTCTCGACGCTGGAGGACCTGGGGATCGCGCAGGTCGTCATCGCCGACTGGGTCATCGCCGAGCATCCCCTGGAGACTTGGCCGAGCGTCACCATGCTGCGCGGCTTTCCCAATGCGCACTATTTGCGCGCCTTTGATTTCGTCGTCTCGGCGGCGGGGTATAATACCTTTCACGAGTTGATCGGTTACGGCCTGCCGACGATCTTCGTTCCCAACGAGAAGGTCGAAACCGACGACCAATTGGGACGCTCCCGGTTCGCCGAGGAGCAAGGGCTTGGGCTTTGCATGGCGGTCGGCGAGCTGGACAATTTCGAGAGCTACGCCCAGCGCCTTTTGGACCCGGCGGAGCGCGCGCGGCTCTCCGCCGCGTGCCGCAAGCTGAGCTGGCGCAACGGCGCGGAGGTCGCCGCGGAAAGGCTGGCGGCGCTCATGTAGCGGCGGGCCGGCGCTTTTGGGGGGCAGAGTGAGGAGGACGGCGTAGATGGCGGGACGGGAGTTCGATGAGGTCTGGGATCCGGACTTGATGCGCCAGCAGCTCGGCGAGCTGCGTAAGGAATCGGCGCGCCTCAAGGCGGAGCTGGCGCGAGCCAGGAAGACGGAAGACAAGGTCCAGCGCGAGACCTCCGAGCTGCGCCGTCTGGTGCAGGACGGCCATCTGCGCGAGAAGCATTTGCGCGCACGCTATCACGAGCTGCTCGAGCGAAGCGCCGCCGAGCCCACGGCGGCCGCCCCCGGCGACCCGACCGCCAGGACGGACGGTGGGGCGGAGGGTCGAGCGGACGAGCGTGCGGATCGGGCCGCGGGCGACGCTGCGGGCCAGCGCGCCGGCGAGCGGGTGGACCCGCTCCTGGTCGAGCGCCTGGCGCACGACGAGCCGCCGGCCGACGGCTGGCCGACGCCGGACTCGGTCCTGCCGACCTTGGCCGCCCATCCCGGGTGGGGCAACTACGCCAGCAAGGGCGAGCCCGGCGTGGTGATCGGCATCTCGCTGCTGGGCCTCGACCGCCACGGGCGCAAGGAGGTCATCGAGCTCGTGGCGGCGCAGCAGCTTCGAAACCCGCAGCTGTTTCCGCTGTTCATCACCGACGACGACGATTTCCAGGCGCTGCGCGCCGAGCACTTCGTCTTCGAGTATCTGCCGCCCTGGCCCGGCGAAGACGTGGTGGAGTCCCGCGAACGCTGGGAGGAGTTCCTGGTCGAGCGCCTGGCGCTGATCAAGAAGAAGTGGGGCGTGCGCCGTTTCGTTTCGTTCTGCTCGGCCGGCTACGACGGCCATCACGGCCGCCAGGGCCGCCACGGCCTGGGCCGCGGCGCCGGGTCGGCCGCCGGCGCCGAGGAGGTCCAGCGCGAGCTCTCCGACGCGGCCGAAGGCTGACGGCGCGCGACACATAGACACGCGGCATGACGACACCGGCATGACGACACCGGCATGACGACACCGGCAACCGAGCCCTTCGACATCGCCTACCTCGGCGACTTTCGCGCGAGCAGCCGCGCCGCCGCGCAGATCGCCGACGAGATCGCGATCCACGCCGCCGCCGGTTATTCGACCGTCCTGCTGCCGCTGGCGGGCGCCGAGCCGCGTGACGGCGACGCGGTCCATCCGGCGCTCCACGCCCACGTCCGCGCCGGCCGCGCAACTCTGGGCGCAGCGGACGCAGCGGGCGCAGCGGACGGTGCGGCTCCCGCCGCCAGGCTGGCGCTGATTCACGAGCCCGGCGCGCTGATCGACGGTCGCCCGCCGGGCGCAGCCGCCGGCGGCACCGCTGGCGCCGTTGAGGCCGGGCTTGCCGTGATCGTCGTCGACGCGCCGCCGGCCGACCGCTCGGGCGCCCTGCGTTTCGACTTGGCCGAGGTCGACGCCGTGGCCCGCGAGGCGACCGGCAGCCAAGTCGTCTGGGCGCCCGCCTGGTCGAACGTGCGCGCGCAGCTCGCCTGCAAGGCGCGCGCGATCGAGGTGTCGGACCTCGACTGGGCGCCCGTGCTCGACCCGGCGCGCTGGGCGTTCGCGCGCGAGGCGCCGGCGGGGCTGACGCCGACCATGGGCCGGCACGCCCGGCCCGAGCCGGACGAGTGGCCCGACGATCTCAACGTCTTCCTCAGCCGCTATCCCCTCAGCCGGCACGTCGCCGTGTCGCTGCTCGGCCTGTACCGCCCGCTGCTCGGCGAGCTGGGCCGCACGCCGCGCAACTGGACCCTCTTCCCGTTCGGCTCGATCGCGCCGGAGCGCTTCCTTCGCTCCCTCGACTATTTCGTCTACCACCCGGGCTGGCGCCGGCGCGCGACGGCCGACCGCGCCATCCTCGAGGCCCTCGCCGGCGGCGCGGTGGCGCTCCTGCCTGAGGAGCTGGAGCGCGAGTTCGGCGAGGCGGCGCTCTACCCGGCCGACGGCCGCGACGCGCTGGAGACCATGGTGGGCCTGTTCCGGGACCGCCCGGCGTTCCTGGAGCAGGTCGCCCGCGGACAGGCCTTGGTGCGCGAGCGGCACGGACCGCGGCGCCATATCGAGCGCCTCGGGGCCCTGATCGGCGCGCCCTCGCGGACGCCGGCCCCGGAGATCCGCAAACCGCCCGCGCCCGCCGCCGCCAAGCGCCGCCGGCGGCCGCTGCTCTTCGTCTCGTCGAACGGCGTCGGGCTCGGCCACCTGAGCCGGCTGCTGGCCATCGCCAAGCGGATGAACGGCGACTTCCAGCCGGTCTTCGCCACCATGTCCCAGGGACTCAAGGTGGTCCGCGACGCCGGCTATCACGCCGAGTATCTGCCGCACCATTTCTACGCGGACTGCGACCCGGAAGCGTGGAACGACTGGCTGCGCCTCGAGCTCGGCCGCCTGATCGAGCTGTTCGGCATCGACGCCCTGGTCTACGACGGCGGCTCGCCCTACCGCGGCGTGTCGGAGGCGGTGGCCAACACGGCCAAGGTCAAATCCGTCTGGTGCCGGCGGGCCATGTGGCGCGACGCCCTGTGGGAGCAGGCGATCGATCAGGCCAAGTTCGTCGACCTGGTGATCGAGCCGGGCGAGCTGGCGGCGGCCAAGGATATCGGGGCGACCGTCGCGCACCGCGCCCAGGCGCGTCACGTCGAGCCGATCCTGCTGCTGGACGAGTCCGAGCTCTTGCCGCGGGTCGAGGCGCGGCGGCGGCTGGGGCTCGACCAGAACCGCCCGGCGGTGCTGCTGCAGCTCGGCTCGGGCAACCACCGCAGCCTGGTGCCGGCAATCGATCAGGTGATCGCGGCGCTGGCGGCCGCCGGCGACGTGCAGCCGGTGATCGCCGAGTGGATGATCGCCGAGCGCTCTCTCGACCATTGGCCGCAGGTCCGGCGCCTCAGCGGGTTCCCCAACGCCGCCTATGTCCGCGCCTTCGACTTCGTGATCAGCTCCGCCGGCTACAACGCCTTCCACGAACTGCTGCACTTCGCCGTGCCGACGGTCTTCGTGCCGATCGAGGTGTCCTATCTCGACAACCAACTGGGCCGCGCGAGCTACGCGGCCGACGAGGGCCTGGCGCTCTCGCTGCGGCTGTCCGACCTCAAGCCCCTGCCCGAGATCGTGGCGCACATGATGGACCCG
>JAWWCG010000393.1:0-4263 GCA_033720555.1 Kiloniellales bacterium
GCGCGCGCGGAGGTGAGGCATTTGGCGTAGATCACGGTGGCCTGCTCCGGACGGAGCGCCCTGGACAGGCAAAGGCGCAGGAAATGTCGGCGCAGACGCAGGAACCACCACGTCCCGAGCGGCTTGTCGACCAGGTTCAGCGCGCGACGCGCGGCGAGGACCGGGCATCCGATCAGCCGATAGCCGGAGAACGGCGTGACGACCCGCGAGCGGACCATGGTCTTCGCCAGGAAGTTTTCGTAATGCTTGATCTGGGTGTTCGGCCCGATCGGCGTGTGCCGCCGCTGGATCGTCGCGATGACGATCTCCGGAACGTCCCCGCTGGAAAGTTCGCCGGAGACTTGATCGTGGCATCGGGAATTTTCGAGATAAAGACCGTAGGAATTCATTTAAGAGATCGAAGGTTACGTCGCTAACAGAAAAGCCTGGTCGGAAATATTAGTAGAGAGCCAGTAAAAAAACAGCATACCTCAGAATAATGCGGCGCGAAACATTCACGTCCGTTCCTTTGGGCTGGCCTTCGGATCATGAAGTTTTTGCCGGCCCGCGTGGGGAGCGCCGCAATCCCGCGCGGCTGACCGCGTCGCCGCCTTCGACGGCGTCCTTCACGACACCCTGGCGGCGCCCTGGAAGCGGCGGCGAGGGCCGGGCGGCACGGTGACTCGCCGGCCGGGCCCCTTCCTTTCGTGACACCTCGAAGGTCGTGGCGCAACGCCTTGAAAGAATGGCGGAAGGGGTGGGATTCGAACCCACGAGAGGCGCTAACCCCTGCCGGTTTTCAAGACCGGTGCCTTAAACCGCTCGGCCACCCTTCCGATCGACCGGCCCCCGCTTTACACCATCGCCCGCAGACCGCGAAAGGGGCTTGGCCGCCGCCGGGATCGCCCAATCACGGCCCGAGACCGATCTCCGGGGCGGCCCGGCGCGGGAGGATTTGGCGCCGGGCCTCGTATCATGAGCAAGCCTGCCGCCAAATGTGCTAGCCTATAGGGGCAGGTGCCGCGGGCATTACGGGCACCGTGCTTGGATTTGGGAGGATATCGGCGACGGGCGGCCGGCCCGCCAGGGGCCACCCCTCGGGGAGGCCACGGTCATTCAGTTTCTGGCTCGCCCGGGCCGTCAAAACGTTGAGACTTGCGGCGTCTGAGCGGGGCGGTCGCGCCCGGCCGGCCGGTCGGCGCCGAGTCCGCCAGAGGGGGAGGCGACGGTGATTGGAACCCTTGCCCGGACCGCAGGCGCGGCGCTGCTGGCGTGCGCCTGGCTGACGATCGCGCCGCCCGGGCCCGCCTGGGCGGCGCGCGATGAGGCCGGCCCAGTCGAGGCGGCGGAGCCGGCGCGGCTGCGCGCCCTCGCCGAGGCCGGCGACCCGGACGCCCAGTACGCCCTCGCCCACGCCTACCATCTCGGCCGCGGCGTCGATCAGGACATGGCGGCCGCCCTGCATTGGTACCGCATGGCCGCGCTGCAGGGCGACGAGCGGGCCCAGCTCGCGCTCGGCGACCAGTACCGCATCGGCCGGGCGGTGCCGCAGGACCTGGCGCAGGCCACCCGCTGGTATCGCATGGCGGCCGAGCAGGGCAACGCCTTCGCCCAGTACGAGCTGGGCAACGCCTATCGCTACGGCAAGGGCGTCAACAAGAGCCTGGTGCAGGCGATCCAGTGGTTCGTGCTGTCCGCCGAGGCCGGCAATCCCTCGGCCGAGCTGGCGCTCGCCGAGCTCGAAGCCGCCGACGCGGCGGGCGACCCGGTGGCCGATCCGGTGGCCGACCGGGTGGTTGAACCGGTGGCCGATCCGGTGGATGGCCAGGTGGCTGGGCTGCTCGCCCGAGCGGACGCCCAGGCGGCGCGTCTGGCGCTGACCACCCCGCCGGGCGACAACGCCCACGAGACCTATCGCGAGATCCTGGCGGTCCAGCCGGACAACGAGGCGGCGCTGGCGGGGATCAAACGCCTCGGGGCGACCTATGCCGACCTGGCCCGCCGCGCCGCGGCCAAGGGCGACCTTCGCGCCGCGCGCCGCTACGCCGCCAAGGCCGAGGCCCTGGCGCCCGATCACCCCGCCGTCCGCGACCTGGCCGTCCGCGACCTGGCCATCGCCGTGGCGCCGGCGCCACCGCCGCCGAAAGCCAAGCCGTCGAAAGCCAAGCCAGAGGTGGCGAAGCCGGAAGTGGCCAAGCCGGAGAGGGCGACGGCCGCGACCGAGGTCGCCGCACCGATCCCTGCGCCTATTCCCGGGCCCGCGCCGGGCGCGAGCGAAGCGGCGGCGGCGCCCGGCCTGGAAGCCGACGCCGACGATGTCGTCTTCCACCCCCATGCCTACCAGGGCCGCGAGGTGGTGGTGAGCGGCGCGGTGGTGCATCTCTTGGGGCGCTACCGGTTGAGGTCGGACAGCGGCCAGAACAGCCTGGTGGTGAACGTCGAGGCGCTCAGCCCGGCCGATCGCGCCCGCCTGCAGGACGCCATCCGCGAGGCCGGCTTCCTGGGCGAGGTGGCGGCGCGGATCACCGGCCGGGTGGAGCGCCAATCGCCGATCACCTTTCAGCTTACCGCCCGGGAGGTGATTCTAGGCGCCCCAGGGCGAGGCGCCTCAGGGCAAGGTGCCGCCGCGCGAGGCGCCGCGGCGCCGGAAGACCCGGCGCCGGGCGCCGTCGGTCGGCGCGGCGAGACCCCGGAGCCTGGGCTTGGCGCGGCCGGGACGCCGGTCGTGCTGCTCGAGCCCGGCGACCCGGCGGAGACGCCGCGCGCCGCCGAGAAGAGCCCGGCGCCGGTCTACGCCCAGCCGGCCTCGACACGCGCGCCCAGGTGCGTCCGGGACCGGGTCTGGCGACGCCTGGCCGACGGCCGCATTCAGACCGGGGTCCGGACCCGCTGCTACTGAACGCCCCGCCGCGTCATAGCCCGCCGCGTCATAGCCCGCCGCGTCACAGCAGGTTGCCGGGCGGGCGCGGCTCGGACGCGTAGTGAATCTCGGGCGCGAAGCCGTCCGACGGCAAGCCGACCGTGGGCCGCGCGCGCTGGGCGCGCACCAGATCGGCGGGCAGGGCGGGCTGGCGCGCCTCGACCGTGCGGCGGATGTCGCTGAGGAGGGCGTGGTGGTCCGGCAGGTGGCGCAGGAGATTCGCCTTGGTCCGGCTCATCTCCTCGGCGTAGCCGCGCCAGTCGGCCTCCTTCAGGCTGGCGAAGGTGGGCAGCGCCAGGCCGTCGAAATAGCGCTTGCCGAACAGGACCAGCATGTAGCTCCAGTGGTTGAACAGGAACTCGCGGCCGAAATCGTGCTCGCCCGGCAAGGCGTGGCGCCACAGCTCGAGGTTCTCGCGCAGGGAATCCGGCACCTCCAGATCGTTGCGCGCGGCGTGCCAGAATTCGGTGTCCTCGCGGTTGTTGGTGACGTAGTGCAGGATGTTGAAGTCGCGGATCTCGAGATAGAGCTGCTCCAGCACGCGGTTGTAGCGCGCCGCCAGGTCGGGCGAATAGCTCCGGTCGGGAAAGTAGGTGACCAGCCAGCGTAGCTGGTTCTGGATGATGAAGATGGCGGTCGATTCGAGCGGCTCGATGAAGCCGCTGGAGAGACCGACCGCGACGCAGTTCTTGACCCAGCTCCGCCGGGAGCGGCCGACGCGCATCTTGATCACCCGCGGCTCCGCGCCCGCGCCGTCGGGGCCGAGGTGGGCGAGGAATTCCTCGGTCGCCTGCTCGTCGCTCAGGAACGCGCTGGAGAAGACGTAGCCCGTGCCGACCCGGGAGTAGAGCGGCACCCGCCACGACCAGCCGGCGCCCAGCGCCGTCGCCCGGGTGCAGGGCTCGAGGCGCTCGGGGTCCGGGTGGGGGTGCTGCACCGCCAACGCCCGGTCGCACAAGAGATTGCGCCCGTAGGACTCGAAGGGCTCCTCCAGCGCCTTCTGGATGATCAGCCCGCGGAAGCCGGTGCAGTCCACCACCAGCTCGACCGGCCGCCGGCCGTGCTCCTTGAGATGCAGCGCGGCGACGGCGCCGTCCTCGCCCAGCTCGACGTCGACCACGTCGTCCTGCAGATGGACGACGCCGCGCGAGACGGCGATCTCCTCCAGAAACCGCGCGAAGAGCCCGGCGTCCAGGTGATAGGCGTAGCGCACGCCCTTGTCGTAGTCCGGGTGCTCCAGTTGCCGCGGGGCGCGATAATGGTCGATCAGGGCGCAGGTCGGCGACAGGTAGTCCGCGCAGTTCGGCGCCTCGCTGGCGGGCGCGTACTTGAGGAAATAGGCGGCCGGCTTGTAGCCGGCGATA
>JAWWCG010000394.1:0-4257 GCA_033720555.1 Kiloniellales bacterium
CCACGCCGCCAGAACGACTCCCGCGATCGCGACGGCGATCGGCGGGTAGAGCCAGAAGATCCAGCGCCACGAGGCGACGTCCGTCAGCAGGCCGCCCACCATCGGGCCGAGCGCCAGGAAGGTGGTGCCGATCGCGCCGTAGATGCCGAGCGCGAAGCCGCGCTCGCGTTCGGGAAAGGTCATGGCGACCATCGCCAGGAACGAAGGAAAGATGATGGCGGCGCCGATCCCTTGAACGCCGCGGGCGACGATCAGCCACGCGCCGCTCGCGGCGAAGCCGCACGCCAGGGAGGCCAGGGCGAAGACCGCCAGGCCGAGGACCATGAGGCCGCGATGGCCGACCATGTCGCCCAGCCGCCCCGCCACGGCGGCGACGCCGGCCAGGCTCAGCATGTAGACGTTGACGACCCAGTGGGAGTCGACCTCGCTCATGGCGAGATCGACCTGGATCGTCGGCAGCGCGACGCCGACCACCGTCTCGTCGAGCAGGATGATCCCCAGGATGGCGCCCATCACCCCCAGGAGCCACCACTTGCGACTGGTCTCGCCGATCAGGACGGCCGTCTCCTCCCGCCGCTCCCGCCACCGGCGATCCCGCCGCCGCCGTGGCGAGAACAGACTAGCAGATCGGCGCCTCGCGGCCCCGG
This sequence comes from Kiloniellales bacterium, assembly GCA_033720555.1. GTDB lineage: Bacteria > Pseudomonadota > Alphaproteobacteria > Kiloniellales > JAKSDN01 > CALJXB01. The sequence continues at coordinate 648 of JAWWCG010000394.1, forward strand.
CCCTCCGTTCGACGTCGGGCGGCCCGCGAGTCCCCCCGCGAATCCCCCCGGCCAATCCCCCCCTGCGAGTCCCCCCGGGGGGCGGCGCTCAGCCGCAGCTCGGCGCGCCGGCGACGAAGCCCCAGCCGTAGTCGTCGTCGCGGCCCGGCGCGCCCATGTCGGTGACGCGGGACTGCAGCAGCCGGCGCAGCGCGTCGGGCTCGGCGGCGGCCCCGTGGGCGACCTCGACCGCAACCTGGGCGGTGACGTAGGGCACCGCGAAGGAGGTGCCGCTCTGCACCCGCCCGCCGTGCGGCACCGCGGTCCAGACCTCGACGCCGGGGGCGGCGAAGTCGATGAAGGCGCCGCGGTTGGCCTTGTCGTAGAGCCGGCCGTCGAGGTCGAAGGCGGTGACCGCGATCACGTCCTCGTAGCCCGCCGGATAGGCCGGCTCGAGGCGCCCCCAGTTGCCGGCCGCCGCGACCGAGACCAGGCCGCGCTGGCGGGCGTGCTCGATGACGTAGCGCAGAGCCTCGTTGTCCTGGCCGGCCATGCTCAGGTTCACCACGCGCACGCCCTCCTCGACCATCCAGTCGAAGGCTTGCAGCAGCGCGACGGCGTTGCCGATCAGGCGCCCCTCCTCGTTGTACTCGAACACGTTGGCGGCCTTCAGCTCGGCGCCCGGCAGAATGCCGCCCCAGCCCTCGGGCGACGGCTTGCCGATCAGCATGGCGGCGACGGCGGTGCCGTGCTCCGCCTCGGAGGGCCGGCGCTCGGGGTTGTGGAACGAGCGGTACTCCAGGCGCTGGCCGGCCAGGGCCGGATGGCCGACGTCGACCGAGGCGTCGATCATGCCGATGCGGATGCCGCGGCCGCACTCGCCGTCCGCCGGCGCCCAGCCGATGGCCGCGCGCACCCAGCTCTCTGCCATGAGGCCGGCGCCCACGGTCGCGGCGGCCGGCGCCACCGCGGTGTCGAGGTCGATGCCGGCCTCGGGAAAGCGCGCGCGCAGGGCCTCCAGCGCCGCGCCGGCGTCGCCGCCGCGCGGCACCGCCAAGCGGACGAGCTCGGTCTCGAGCCCCCCGAGCGCGAGACGCTCGGCCACCTGCAGGCCGAGCCGGGCGGCTTCCGCGGCGAGGCCCGGCGCCGGGCCGACCACCAGGACCTCGGCCGGAACATCGCCTGGGACCTGGCCGCCCGTCGCCGAGCCCGCCAGCGCCGCCTCCGGACCCGAAGTCGGGGCCGAAATCGGGACCTGGTCGCGGGCCTGGCTGGCGACCAGCAAGGTCAGCGAGAGGGTAACGGCGGCGAGGAAAACGGGGCGGCTGAAGCCGACAACCGAACAACTCATAGATAAATACCTGAAAAATGAAAATCCAATATATCTAAAATACAATACTTTGTGTTAACAAACTTTTAATAAATTGCTCAAATAAATCTCAAATAAAAGACAATTTTTATTCTATTTTTATGCAAATACTTCCTTCGCGACGCCGATCCGATCTAGACTTGTCGCCCGCCCGCGATCGCGACGGAGGCGGCAGCGAAGGAGGACGCCCGGGCATGAAGCTGTGCATCTACGGCGCCGGCGCCGTCGGCGGCTATCTCGGCGCCGCGTTGGCCCGGGTCGCCGGGATCGAGGTCACGCTGATCGCGCGCGGCGCGCACCTGGCGGCGATCCGGGAAAAGGGGCTGACGCTGATCGACCAGGGGGAAAGCTTCACCGTGCGCCCGCCGGCCACCGAGCGCCCCGAGGAGGCCGGCCCGCAGGACTTCGTCGTGGTTTCGCTGAAGGCGCACCAGGCCTGGCAGGCGGCCGAGCGCTTGGCGCCGCTGCTCGGCCCGCGGACCGCGGTCGTGACCTGCCAGAACGGCGTGCCCTGGTGGTACTTCCACCGGCTCGACGGCCCCTACGAGGGAGTCCGCATCGCCAGCGTCGATCCCGGCGACCGGCAATGGGCCGCGATCGGCCCGGAGCGGGCGATCGGCTGCGTCGTCTACGCGGCGGCCGAGATCGCGGCGCCCGGCGTGGTCAACAAGATCTCCGGCAGCAGATTCGCCCTGGGCGAGCCCTCGGGCGAGACCAGCGCGCGCTGTCGGGCGCTCGGCGCGGCCCTGGAAGCCGCCGGCCTGGAGGCGCCGCTCCTCGAGCGGATCCGCGACGAGATCTGGCTGAAGCTGTGGGGCAACCTCTGTTTCAACCCGATCAGCGCGCTGACCGGCGCGACCCTCGACGTGGTGGCGAGCGACCCGGGCACCCGCGCCCTGTCGCGCGCGATGATGCAGGAGGCCCACGACATCGCGACCCGGCTCGGCGTGCGCTTCCGGCTCGGCATCGAGGAGCGGATCGACGCCGCCGCGCGGGTCGGCGCCCACCGCACCTCCATGCTGCAGGACCTGGAGCGGGGCCGGGCGATGGAGATCGACGCCCTGCTCACCGCCGTGCAGGAAATGGGACGGATGCTCGAGGTCGAGAGCCCGACCATCGACCTGGTGCTGGCGCTGGTCCAGCAGCTCGGCCGCTCCCGCGGCCTCTACCCCGCCTTCCCGGACGAGCCGGCGGGCGCGTGACGGCCGGCGGCCCTTGGCGCGCCGGCGCGCCGCCGGGAACAAAATCGCGGGCAGGTTGGTTGAGCCTCAAGTCGTTTTGAATTCGAAGCGCGCCGCCACGAAGTTAGGATGGCGCGAGGATGGCCGCGAGGATGACGACCGAACGGCACGTCCCAGAGCCACAAGGACGACAGCGATGACTTCCAAGGTGCGCCTCCTGGTCGGGACCAAGAAAGGCCTTTTCCTGCTCGAGAGCGGCGCCGATCGCGGCGCCTGGTCCCTTGACGGCCCCTACTGCGAGGCCTGGCCGATCAACCACGCCGTCGGCGAGCCGGCGAGCGGCGCGATCTACGCCGGCGGCGGCAACGAATGGTTCGGCCCGGCGGTCTGGCGCTCCGACGACTTCGGCCGGAGCTGGACCCACTCCAGCGCCGGCCTCGCCTACGAGGAGGGCGAAGAGCCGATCAAGTCGGTCTGGAGCCTGACGGCGGCCAAGGGCGCGCTCTATGCCGGCGTCGAGCCGGCCGGCCTGTTCCGCAGCGACGACCAGGGCGCCACCTGGCGCCACGTCTCGGGGCTGCGCGACCATTCCTCGCGGCCGGACTGGCAGCCGGGCGGCGGCGGCCTCATCCTGCACTCCGTCGTCGCCCACCCCGACGACGACCGGCAGCTCTGGGTCGCCATCTCAACCGGCGGCGTCTTTCACACCGGCGACGGCGGCGAGACCTGGGAGACCCGCAACAAGGGGACCCGCAACGACTACATGCCCGAGGACCAGCGCTACCCGGACTACGGCCAGTGCGTGCACGCCCTGGCCATGGCGGCGGGGCGGCCCGAGCGCCTCTATCAGCAGAACCATTGCGGCATGTATGTCAGCGAGAACGGCGGGCGAAGCTGGGACAGCATCGAGGCCGGCCTGCCCTCCACCTTCGGCTTTCCGGCGGCGGCCCATCCCCGCGACCCCGACACGCTCTACCTGTTTCCGCTCAACGGCGACACCGCCGGCCGCTTCGCGCCCGACGGCCGGGCCGCCGTGTGGCGCACCCGCGACGGCGGCGCCACCTGGCAGGACCTTCGCGAC
>JAWWCG010000395.1:0-4242 GCA_033720555.1 Kiloniellales bacterium
CTGCCGCGCGCGCCCTTCGACCGGCTGATCGATGCCCGCGAGGCCGACCTCACCCACGAGCCGCCGGCCGACCTGACGGCCCTGGAAGCCTATGCCGAGGGGACCGCGGCCGGCCTCGTGAGCCTGGCGCTCGGCGTGCTCGGGCGGCCCGCCGAGGAGCGCCCGTGGACCGATCTGGCGCGCCATCTCGGGCTCGCCTGGGCGCTCACCGGCCTGGCCCGCGCGGTGCCGTTCCACGCCCGGCAGAAACGCTGCTATCTGCCGGCGGATCTGGCGCGGCGCGCCGGCCTGGACCTGGCCGAGCTGTTCGAGCTGCGGGCCTCGCCGGCGCTCGCCCGGGTGGTCGAGGAGCTGGCCGTCCGGGCCGGCGATCACCTGCGCGCGGCGCGCCGCCTGCGGCCCGTGCCCCGGCGCGGCGCGGCGCCGGTGCTGTTGTTCGCCCCGCTGGCCGAGGCTCATCTCGGCCGGCTGGCGCGCGCCGGCTTCGATCCCTTCGACCCGGCGGTCCAGGCCGAGCGGCCCGGCGAGGTCTGGCGCCTGGCGCGGGCGGCGCTGCTGCGGCGCTACTAGGGTTTGGCGCGGTGCGGCGCGGTCTGGCGAGGCTAGGCGGCCGCCACGCCGCTGTCGCCGCCGGCCCAGGCGCCCAGGTCGGCGAGCGCGCGGGCGGCCAGCGCCGGCTTGCGCTCGCGCTTCTTGAGCCGCTTGCCGTCGGGGCCGGGGCCGAGCGGCGGAAACAGCCCGAAGTTGACGTTCATCGGCTGGAAGGTCCGGGCGTCGGCGCCGCCGGTGATGTGGGCGAGCAGGGCGCCGTGGGCGGTGGTGGCGGGCGGCGGCGCCAGGTGTTCGCCCCGGTATTCGGCGGCGGCGAAGCGCCCGGCCAAGAGGCCGATGGCGGCGCTTTCCACGTAGCCCTCGACGCCGGTGATCTGCCCGGCGAAGCGCAGCCGCGGCGCGGCCTTAAGGCGCAGCTCGCCGTCGAGCAGCTTGGGGGCGTTGAGGAAGGTGTTGCGGTGGATGCCGCCGAGGCGGGCGAACTCGGCCCGCTCCAGGCCGGGGATGGCGCGGAACACCTCGGCCTGGGCGCCGTATTTCAGTTTGGTCTGGAAGCCGACCATGTTGTAGAGCGTGCCGAGGGCGTTGTCCTGGCGCAACTGAACCACGGCGTGGGGCGCGCGGGCGCTGCGCGGGTCGGCCAGGCCGACCGGCTTCATCGGGCCGAAGCGTAAGGTGTCCGGGCCGCGTTCGGCCATGACCTCGATCGGCAGGCAGCCCTCGAAATAGGGCGTGTCCTTCTCCCACGCGTGGAACTCGGTCGTCTCCGCGGCGAGGAGGGCGGCGAGGAAGGCCTCGTACTGCCCCTTGTCCAAAGGGCAGTTGATGTAGTCGGCGCCGTCGCCCTTGTCGTAGCGCGACTGGAACCAGGCGACGTCGAAGTCGATCGAGTCCTTGTAGACGATGGGCGCAATGGCGTCGAAGAAAGCGAGCTGGCGCTCGCCGGTCGCCTCGAGAATGGCGGCGCTCAAGGCGGGCGAGGTGAGGGGGCCGGTCGCCAGGATCACGCTGTGCCAGTCTGCCGGCGGCAGGCCGGCGATCTCCTCGCGGCGGATCTCGATCAGGGGCTCGGCCTCGAGCCGCGCGGTGACCGCGGCGGAAAAGCCGTCGCGGTCCACGGCGAGCGCGCTGCCGGCCGGCACGGCGTGGCGGTCGCCGGCCCACAGGATCAAGGAGCCGAGCCGCCGCATCTCCTCGTGCAGCAGGCCGACGGCGTTGTGCTCGCGGTCGTCGGAGCGGAACGAGTTGGAGCAGACCAGCTCCGCCAGCCCGTCGGTCTTGTGGGCGTCGGTCGCCGTGAGCGGCCGCATCTCGTGCAGCACGACGGGCAGGCCGGCGCGGGCGATCTGCCAGGCGGCCTCGCTGCCGGCGAGACCGCCGCCGACCACGTGGATGGCCTTGGTGACTCCCTCGGGGACGGTCGTGTCCGCGTCTCGGCTCATGGGCGGCTCATTTCCCGCCGTTAGAGCCGGGCGTCGTGCCCCGGCCGCCCGCCAGGTCGCCGGCCAGGCCGCCGGCCAAATCCTCCGCCGGCGCGTGGCGGTAGGGCGCTTTGCCGTGCCGGTTGGTCTCGTAGCGGGGCAGGCGGTCGGCCGTGTCGAACCAGGCGAGGCGCTCGCCATGAAACACGTGGACCGTGGGCGCGCGCGCGTCCGGGTCGTCCAGCGACCCGATGTGGAACTCGATCAAGGGCGGGTCGCGCGACTCGTTCTCCCAGGTGAGGGTCGCGCCGCAGTCGCCGCAGAAGGCGCGCTTGACGCCGGGCGACGAACGGTAGATGCGCCGCTCGCCCCGGGTGAAGCGGACCTGGTCGGCGGCGAACGACACCAGGGTGACCAGGGGCGCGCCGCTATGGCGGCGGCAGGACTCGCAGTGACAGTGGGTGACGATGATAGGCTCGCCCACCGCCTCGAAACGCACCGCGCCGCACATGCAGCCGCCGGTCGTGACGGGCTCGCTGGCCTCGGCCATGTCAGTCTCTCCTCGCTCTCGCGCCATAGTACCGGCTCGGGCCTTGGCCGCCCAGGACCGAGCGCGGTTTTCGCCGCTCCGAGGCGGGTGGCGACCCCGCAGGGCACTGGCAGGCCGCGCGCCGGCGCGGTAAAAGTAGGAAACGGGGGCACAATGGTGCGGCTATCGACCAACTTGCGCCGTTCTGGTGGCCAGAACGACAATGCCTGAGTCACCGGAGACCGGCGGCTATCTGCTCGAGGTGATCGTGCTGCTGTGCGCGGCGGTCGTCTCGGTCTCGCTGTTCCAGCGATTCGGCCTCGGCGCGGTGCTCGGCTACCTGGTGGCCGGCGCGGTGATCGGGCCGAGCGGCTTGGCCCTGGTGGCCGACGTGGCCGTGGTCCAGGCCCTGGGCGAGCTCGGGGTGGTGTTCCTGCTGTTCATGGTCGGCCTCGAGCTGCCGTTCGACCGGATCCGGGTCATGCAGGCCCGCAGCTTCGCCATGGCGGCCGCCCAGGTCTTCGTCACCGCCGCCGCGATCGCGGCGCTCGCCGTGCTGTTCGGCCAGCCGGCCGTCAGCGCCGCGGTGCTGGGCGGCGCGCTGGCGCTGTCGTCGACGGCCATCGTGCTGCGGATGCTCGTCGACCGCGGCGATCTCAACAGCCGCTTCGGGCGCTCCTGCTTCGCCGTCCTCCTGGTACAGGACATGATGGTCGGGCCCTTCCTGGTGCTGGCGATCGCGCTCGGCCAGGGCGGCGACGAGCTCGGCCTCGAAGTCGGCGCGGCGGTGCTCAAGGCGGTCGTCGCGGTGATGGCGATCCTCGGCCTCGGCCGGATCGTGCTGCGCCACGTGTTTCAGCAGGTGGCGGCGGCGCACGACCCCGACGTCTTCATCGCGCTATCTCTCGTCGTGGTGCTGGCCAGCGGCCTCCTGACCAAGATGGCGGGCCTCTCCATGGGCTTCGGCGCCTTCCTCGCCGGCATGCTGCTGGCCGAGACCCACTACCGCCATCAGGTGGCCGCCGACATCCAGCCCTTCCGAGGTCTGCTGCTCGGCGTGTTCTTCATGTCGGTCGGCATGAGCGTCGACTTCTTGCTCACCGTCCAGAAGGCGGGCCTGGTGATCGGCCTCGCCCTGGGCCTGCTGGTGCTGAAGGCGGTCATCCTCTGCGGCCTCGGCCTGCTCTCGGGCATGCGGCCGGCCCAGGCGATCAACCTGGGGGTGCTTCTGTCGCAGGGCGGCGAGTTCGCCTTCGTGCTGCTCGGCGCGGCCCTCGGCGTCGGCGTCGTGTCGTCCGACGTCGCCCACATCCTGGTGGTGGTCGTCGCCCTGACCATGATGGCGACCCCGTTCCTGGCCACCCTGGGCCGCATGCTGGAGCAGCAGATCGAGCGCCGCACCGTGGTCGAGCTGGAGGCGCGGCCGGAGGAGGCCGAGGAACTAAGCGATCACGTGGTGATCGCCGGCTACGGCCGGGTCGGCGCGGCGGTGGCGGCGCAGCTCAAGGCGGCGGGGGCGGACTTCATCGCCGTCGACCTCAACCCGCATCGGATCAACGCGGCCCGCGCCGCCGGCCTGCCGGTCTACTACGGCGACGCCACCCGGCCGGAGATCCTCGAAGCGGTCCACGTCGAGCGGGCGCGCGCCCTGGTGGTCGCGGTGGACAACCCGCAGATCGCCCTGCGCACCGTGTCCATGGTGCGCTACATCTTTCCCGAGCTGAAGGTCTACGCCCGCGC
>JAWWCG010000396.1:0-4232 GCA_033720555.1 Kiloniellales bacterium
ATGGGTCTTGAACACGCCGACCGGCTTGCCGGACTGCACCAGCAGCGTCTCGTCGGCCTCCAGCGCCTTCAAGGTCGAGGCGATCAGGTCGAAGTCCTTCCAGGTGCGCGCGGCGCGGCCGATGCCGCCGTAGACCACCAGCTCGTGAGGCTTCTCCGCCACGTCGGGATGGAGATTGTTCATCATCATCCTGAGCGGCGCCTCGGTCAGCCACGACTTGGCGTTCAGCTCCGGGCCGACCGGCGGGCGCACCTCGCGGAGGTTCTTGCGGGGATCGGACATGGGTCAACTCTCCCTCAGGACATCGGGCTCAAGCTTTTGCCAGGGCGCCGTCGAGCGCCAGGCGCTCGAGGCCTTCGAGCAGGCGTTTCAGGTGCGCCCGCAGGCGCGCGGCGCGCTCCTCGCGGTAGGTCCAGGGCGGCGCTTCGTCCATGTAGGCGCACTGGGCGATCTCCATCTGCACGGCGTGCACGCCGTCGCGCGGCCGGCCGTAGTGGCGCGTCGTCCAGCCGCCCTTGAAGCGGCCGTTCACCACGAAGCTCAAGCCCGAGTCCTGGGCCGCCTCGAGCGCCGCGCGCTGGACCGCCGGCGCGCAGGTGGTGCCCCCGTTGTCGCCGATGTTGAGCGCCGGCAGCTCGCCCTCGAAGAGGAAGGGGATGTGCGAGCGGATGGAGTGGCAGTCGTAGAGCACGGCGACGCCGTGGCGCGCCTGGACCCGGGCGATCTGCCCGGCCAGCGCCTCGTGGTAGGGGGCGTGGTAGGTGGCGCGCCGCGCCGCGATCTCGTCCGGCCCCGGCGCCTTGCCGGGCCGCCAGATCGGCCGGCCGTCGAAGTCCGTGGTCGGGCAAAGCTCGGTCGTGTTCTGGCCGGGGTAGAGGCTGCGTCCCTCGGGATCGCGGTTGGCGTCGATCACGTAGCGGTGGAACCGCGCCTTCACCATGGTTGCGCCGGGCAGCAGGCCATCGTAGAGCCGGTCGACCCACCAGTCGGTGTCGGCCAGCGCGCGGCCCCGCTCGTCGAGTCGGGCCAGCAGCTCCTCGGGCACCTCGGTGCCGGCGTGCGGCACGCCGAGCACGACCGGCCCGTCGCCTTCGATCAGCGAGACCGGGTTCACGGGGCGGCCTCCAGCTTGGGAAAGTGATCCGCGCCGGCGCTTTCGATGACCGCGCCCGAACGGATCAGCTCGGCGCCTCTTTCCAGGTCCGGCGCGAGCAGCCGGTCGGTCTCCAAGGTGGCGACCTCCTGGCGCAGGCGGGCGACGATGCGTTCGAGGGGCGGGCTAGTCCTGAGCGGGGCCCGGTATTCGATGCCTTGGGCGGCGCACAGCAGCTCGACGCCGAGGATGCGGCCGAGGTTGTCGTTCATGTCCGCGAGCCGGCGGGCGGCGTGGCAGGCCATCGCGACATGGTCCTCCTGGTTGGCCGAGGTGGGGGTCGAGTCGACCGAGCAGGGCGCCGCCTTGTGCTTGTTCTCCGACATGAGGCCCGCGGTCATGATCTCCGCCACCATGAAGCCCGAGTTGAGGCCGGGGTCGGGCGTGAGGAAGGGCGGCAGGCCGAAGTTGAGCGCCGGATCGACCATCAGCGCGACCCGCCGCTGGGCGATCGCGCCGATCTCGGCGATGGCGAGCGCGGTCTGGTCGGCGGCGAGCGCGACCGGCTCGCCGTGGAAGTTGCCGCCCGAGACGATGGCGTGGTCGCTGTGCAGGATCAGGGGGTTGTCGGTGACGGCGTTGGCCTCGGTGTGCAGGGTGCGCGCGACGCCGCGCAGCAGGTCGAGGCAAGCCCCGGTCACCTGCGGCTGGCAGCGGATGCAGTAGGGATCCTGGACCCGCTCGTCGCCGTCGAGGTGGGATTCGCGGATCGAGGAGCCGTCGATCAGGCTGCGGATCGCCGCTGCCGCCTCGATCTGGCCGCGATGGCCGCGCAGCTCGTGGATCTCCGCCCGGAGGGGCGCCGTCGAGCCCATCACGGCGTCGGTCGCGAGTGCCCCGGTGGCCAGGGCCGAGAGGGCGCACCGCCAGGCGTCGAACAGGCCGGCGAGCGCGTAGGCGGTGGAGAACTGGGTGCCGTTGATGAAGGCGAGGCCCTCCTTCGGCCCGAGCGGAATCGGCGCCAGGCCGGCCGCCTCCAGCGCCGCCGCCCCGGACATCCGCTGGCCCTGGAATTCGGCCGATCCCTCGCCGATGACGACCGCCGTCATGTGGGCCAGGGGGGCGAGATCGCCGGAGGCGCCGACCGAGCCCTGGACCGGGATCTCGGGCGTCACGTCGCGGGCCAGCATCTTCTGCAGCAGCTCGATCAGCTCCCAGCGGACGCCGGAGGCGCCGCGCCCCAGCGACAGGAGCTTGAGCGCCATGGTGAGGCGCACGATGCGCCGCGCCGCCGGCGGCCCCACCCCGGAGCAGTGGGACAGGATCAAGTTGCGCTGCAGCGCCGCGGTGTCGGCCGGCGGGATGCGCTCCGAGGCGAGCTTGCCGAAGCCGGTGTTGACGCCGTAGACGGCCGCGTCGCCCGAGGCGGCCCGGCCGATGACGGCGGCCGCGTGATCCACCCCGGCCCGGCAGGACGGCTCGAGCGCGGCCGGCGGCGACTCCCGGTAGAGGCGCTCCAGGGTCGCGAGGGAGGTCGCTGCCGGTTTCAGGACGACGCTTTCAACCATGGGTTTCCTCCGGCGGCGGATCCATCTCGAGCCCGTCGGACGACGTCCGCGGCGAAGACGGCGACGAGCCGCGCGCGGCGGGCCGAAGCGGCGAGTCGGAGGCGGGCGCCGTGGGCCGGCTCGCACCTAGGCAGAGATACACCGCCCGCGCCCCCCAAGCCAAGGTCTTCGGCCGGCGGCGGCGACGCCGTGCCGATTCGCTCGCCCATCCGGCCGCCCGCTCGCCCGCCTGCCCGACCGCCCGCCCGACCGCCCGCCCCAGCGGCGGATTCGTGCATGCATCCGACCCCCTTTGCCCTTTATGATCGTGGGCGGCGCCCCCGATCGGCCCGCCGGGGCGTTCGAGATCGACGTGAGTGGGGGAAGCGGCCATGACCGGCGTCGCGAAGCTGAAGGACAGGATCGCGGACCAAAGGTTCCGCGACGAAGGCGCCGTGGTCGCCGAGGCTCTCGCGGCCGTCTCCCTGGACGCCACGGCGCGAGCGCGCGTCACGGCGGCGGCGACCGAGCTGGTCGAGACGCTGCGCCAGATGAGCGACCCGGGCATCATGGAGCAGTTCCTGGCGACCTACGGCCTCTCGACCGAGGAGGGGGTGGCGCTGATGTGCCTCGCCGAGGCCTATTTGCGCACGCCCGACGCGCCGACGGTCGACGCCCTGATCCGCGACAAGATCGGCTCGTCCAACTGGCGCAGTCACCTGGGCGAGACCGATTCCTTCCTGGTCAACGCCTCGACCTGGGCGCTGATGCTGACCGGGCGGGTGCTGGGCGACGCCGGCATGGACGAGCAGGAGCTGACCGGCTTCATGGCCCAGGCCGTGCGCCGCTTGGGCGAGCCCGTGGTGCGGGCGGCGATCGAGCAGGCGATGAAGATCCTCGGGCGGCAGTTCGTGCTCGGCGCCGGCATCACCGACGCCTTGAAGCGCGCCGAGGGCATGGAGAAGAAGGGCTACACCTACTCCTACGACATGCTCGGCGAAGCCGCCCGGACCGCGGCCGACGCCCGGCGCTACTTCCTCTCCTACTCCTCGGCGATCTCGACGATCGCCAAGCAGGCCGTGCACGACGACGTGCTCGCCAACCCCGGGATCTCGGTGAAGTTTTCCGCGCTCCATCCGCGCTACGAGTACGTCCAGCGCAAACGCGTGCTGGAGGAGCTGGTCCCGCGCGTCTCGGCGCTGGCCGAGCATGCGCGCGCGGCCGGGATGTGTTTCACCATCGACGCCGAGGAAGCCGACCGCCTGGAGCTGTCGGCGGACGTGATCGAGGCGGTCGCGCGCAATCCCGATTTCGTCGGCTGGGACGGCTTCGGCGTGGTCGTGCAGGCCTATTCCAAGCAGGCGCCGGCGGTCCTCGACTGGCTTTACGCCCTGGCCGGGGAGCTGGGCAGGCGCTTCACGGTGCGCCTGGTCAAGGGCGCCTATTGGGACCAGGAGATCAAGAACGCGCAGATGCTGGGCCTGCCCAACTACCCGGTGTTCACCCGCAAGGCCTCGACCGACGTCTCCTACCTCAGGTGCGCTGAAAAGCTGTTCGACCAGGCGGATCGGATCTATCCCCAGTTCGCCACC
>JAWWCG010000397.1:0-4214 GCA_033720555.1 Kiloniellales bacterium
AGCAGGCGCTTGACCATCTCGACCAGCCAGTCCTGCAGAAGCGGCTGGCCGGTCCGGCGGAAGAAGTCGCGGAGGATGCGCCCCTCCTCGATCTTGCCGGTCTCGATCACCTGTTCGGAAAAGATCGCGTCGAAATGGCTGGACGGCGAGGTCGCCTGGTGGCCTTTCAGTTCCAGCCAATGGGCCATGGCCTTCATGACGCCCTCGGGCTCGACGTCGCGCGGACAGACATAGGTGCACTTGTGGCAGGAGACGCACTGCCAAATGATCTCCTTGTCGCGCAGCAGCTCCGCTTCCATCCCCATGCGCACCAGATAGATCCAGAAGCGGGGATTGAAGTCGGGGTTGACGGCGTTCACGGTGCAGGCGTTGGTGCAGGAGCCGCACTGCCAGCAGCGATGGATGTGCTGGCCGCCCGGAAGGGCCGCGATCTCGTCCTCGAGCGCTTCGTTGTAGTCGGTGACCACGCGCGGCGAAATGAAGGTGCTCCAGTGGCCCGACACGTCGACTTCGTCGAGCACCAGCCCTTCGTGAGTTTCGAGGTTTTCCGGGCGGATCAGCGATTTCTCGTGAATCGGCATCAGGCTTTCCCCTCGACCAGGTCGAGCATCTGCGCCTCGCTCAGACGGGTCGATCCGCCGTCGGCCCGCTTGAGGCGCAGGCGGCCGGTCTTTTCGTTGACGCCGTCGAGGCCCAGCAGGCGCCGAACGAACTGCATGGGGTCCTCGGGCGCCGAGAAGTCCGCCCTGAGATAGGTGCCGCCGCGCTCGCAGATGTAATCGGCGTAGACCTGCGCCAGCAAGAGGTCGACGTAATGGAGCGTGTCGCGAAAGACGCCGTTGTCGGCCAGGAATTGGCTCAGCTCCTGGCGCAAGGAAACGAAGGTGGCATAGGCGTCGGGCACCTCGATCGTCATCTCGTCGACCCGCTCGCCGTGCCAGATCTCGCGCAGCGCGCCGGTGTTGCTGGCCCTGTCCCAGACCCAGCGGCACATCAGGGGGTAGCGCTCGGGGTCGAGGAAATGGAGAACCTCCGCCGCCAGGTCTCTCACCCAGCGGTGCTTCCGGTCGCCCGGGAAGCGGGCGCAGAAGCGCGCCACGCGCCGGTCGGCCAGACGGGTATCCTCCAGCTCCCGGGTCAGCTCGGCCACGGCGTCGCGGAGATTTTCAAATCCGCTGCCGGCGAGATAGGGGGCGATGCGCCGGCGGGCCGGCGCGATGAAGGCGCAGACGCGGCCGAAGGCGTCCGCCGAGAGGGCCGGCAGGGCGTCTTGGGCCAAAGCGCTGCGCAACAATCGGGCCTTGAGGCCGAGGGCCTCGGCATAGCGCTCCACCCCGCCTTGTGCCTCGCTGCCCGCCACCAGCTTTTCGAGGGCCGCCCGCAGGGCCGGCCCGCTCAAGTCGAGGACTGGCAAGTCGGCCGGCGGGGCTTCGGGGCCTTGGCCTGGCGTCACCATGGGCTGCACGACCCCGGCCTACTCCGCCGCGGCACTGAGGCTGCGCCCCTCGGCGAGCGCGGCCATGGCGGCGGCCTGGCCCTGGGCGATGGAATCGTCGATGGTCTCCGGCCCGGTGGCCGCGCCGGCGACGTAGACGCCGGGTCGCGAGGTGGCGGCCATCTGCTCGTAGGGGCTGACCCGGGCGATGTGGCCGTGCTTCTGCAGATCGACGCCGAAGACCGAGGCGAGCAGCAGGTTGTCGACGTTGGGGTCCATGCCGATAGCGTGCACCACCATGTCGAAGGGAATGGTGATCGGGCGTTTGACCAGGGTGTCCTCGCCCTTGACGATCAGCCGCGCGCCGTCGGAGGTGACCTCGGCGATGCGCGCCTTGATGTACTTGACCTTGAACTCCTCCTGGCTGCGCCAGTAGTAGAGGTCCTCGTAGAGGCCGAAGGTCCGGATATCCATGTAGTAGATGTAGACGTGACAGTCCGGCAGCTCCTCGCGGATCTCCATGGCGAGGTTGCAGGACACGGTGCAGCAGACCTTGGAGCACCACTCCCGGCCGATCTGGCGGTCGCGCGATCCGACGCAGAGCAGGATCGCCACCCGCTCCGGCTTGCGTCCGTCGGACGGGCAGCGCACGCCATCGCCGGAGGAGATCATCTGCTCGACCTGGGTGGTGGTGACCACGTCCTCGAACAGCCCGAAGCCCCATTCCGGCTTGTTGACCGAGTCGAAATGAGTGAAGCCGGTGCAGAGGATCGCCGAGGCGACCTCGATCTCCGTGCCATCGGACAGGCCGGCCGTGAAACCGCCCGGCTCCCCCGAAAAGGCATTGACGGTGGCACCCAGACGGCACTCGACCTGGGGCAGGGCCTCGACTCTGCGGACCATGCCGCCGATGGCGTCCTTGGCCCATTCGCCGGAAGGCACCAACTTGGCGTAGCCGGAGAGGATCGGCGCGCCGCCCAGCCGGTCTTCCTTCTCCACGAGCACCGTGGGATGGCCCAGGGCGCCGAGGGCCTGGGCGGCCGAGAGTCCGGCCGGGCCACCGCCGACGATGAGGGTGGGCTTGGTCATGAGCCCGGACCAGCGGGCTTGTAGCCGGGTCCGGAGGTGATCATGAGGCGCGGATCGTAGAGGGTCTCGGCCTTGCCCGCCTCGACGTCCTTCAGATAGGCCTCGAACTCGGCCTTTCGCGCCCGCCAGTCGATGCCCAGCTTCTCCATCAGGCCCTCGATGGGCGACGCGTGCCAGTGAGACTGGACGATCTTGTAGGGATGGGCGCCGCAGACCAGGGCGGCGAACTGGCAGTCGGCAAGGATCGGCAGCTCCACCGGCCGGTCGCCGGCCTTGCTGATCCACTGGTTCTTGTCGAGGGTCGTGATGCAGCCGGTGTCGTGGCCGATCATGATGTCGGCCTTGGCCTCCTCCACGGCGACGCGAACCTTGCGGTCGATGGCGAAGGAGCGGGTGAACTCCCGTTCCGAGATGATGTGGCGGAAGCCGAAGCCGCAGCAGTCGTACCAGGTCGAATAGTCGATCACCTGGGCGCCAAGCTCCTGCAGCAGGCCGGTCGAGACGGCGACCCGCTCGCCCTCCAGGATGTCGTCGTCGTAGATCGCATCCTCCGGCACCATCTTGTAGACGTGGCAGGCCGGATGGATCGTGGCGCGCAGTCCGCTGCAGTCGATCTCCTGCAGCTCGCGGATCCGCTGCCGCATGACGTGCAGCCATTCGGAGTAGTGGACGACCTCCTCGGGGATCAGGATCTTGCCGTCGACCAAGCGCCCGAGCTTGGCCAGGATCGCCTTCACCTTTTCGCGCAAGGCGGCCGAATGGAGGAGATAGCCGCGCACTTCCTTGTAGTTTCCGAACGAGGTCCCGCAGTGGACCAGGGGATAGTAGTAGCCCGCCTCCAGGCCCTGGGCCTGGCTCGCCACGTAGGCCTGATGGAAGTTGCGCAGGAAGACCGCCGCCAGGCTCTCGAGATTGCCGATGCCGGAGCCGTGATAGTTCCAGGCGGTGCAGGAGGTCTGGTCGGTTTCGTCGAGGTACTCGATCCCCATCTTGTTCATGAGCCACAGCAACGAGGTCGGGTAGCCCGGGATGTTGCCGCACTGGCCGCAGGACTTGTGGTGCCAGAGGCGGCGGGTGGGAATGCGCTTGTCCCAGCCGTAGAGGGTTTTCACCGTGACCGGCTGCTGCTCTTCGGAGATGCGGTGAACGACGATCTCGCCGTCCTTCTCCAGCTGCCACATAATGTCGCGCACGTCCTCGACGCGGTCCTTGTTGGTCAGCATCGAGCGTCGGTCGATCCGCTGCTCCACCCAGGCGGTCGCCCGCTGGGCGTCCGCGGGGCTAAGGCCGGACTCCGACCATTCCGCTCCGTGACCGGTGAAACGCTCGCCGTTGCCTGTGGTCATGTCCGTCTCCTCGCTCGTACCAGAAGGGGCACAACCGGCCCCCTAGTCTTCGTCGTCCTCGTCCTGCTCTTCGAGCCAGTCTTCCCAGTCCTCGCGCTTCTCGTCCATAATGTCGGTGATGACGTCGAAGAGGTTCTCGTCGATGGTTTCCAGCTGGTCGAGAACGCCGGTCATCTCCCAGATCGTGTAGAGCTCGATCGAGGTTTTGAGGTTGACCTCCCAGGAGGTCTCTACGGTGTTGAGGGTGGGCACCGGGATCGCCTGGCGCAGCAGCTTTAGCGGCGCCTCGACCTTGGAGATGTTAGGCCCCCAATCTGCGAAGTGGTCGGGCTTGATCATGTCGG
>JAWWCG010000398.1:0-4202 GCA_033720555.1 Kiloniellales bacterium
CACGAAGAAGACGTTGACCAGCAGCGCGATCAGGATGCCCCAGGTCGCCATGACCAGGAACGCCCCCATCGGCGCCAGGTTCTTCTTGGTGGTGTAGCCGAACAGGCTGAGGCCTGCGAAGGTGGCCGCCGTGATGAAGAAGGCGCGGGCGATCATCATGGGGTCGATCTGGCCGTAGACCCAAATGGTCGGCCCGAGCACCGCGCCCCACAAGCCGGCATAGGCCCAAAAGCAGATCTGCGCAGTCGCCACCGATTTGGTCATCATCAGCCGCGGCGCGAGGAAGCCCATGCCGATGATGGCGATGAAGAACAGCCAGAACATGGAGGCGACGCCCTGCACCAAGGCGACGTTCGATGCGACCAGCATCGCGATGGCGCCGGTGAAGGCCACGCCCAGCGACATGTAGTTGTAGACCCGCAACATGTAGCTGCGCAGGCCGGCATCGATTTCGGCGCGGGCGGCCTCGGTGCGGGTCAGGGTTACATTTTGCGGATTAAACGCCATGGTTCAGCCTCTGGTCTCCCGTGAAACTCGCGAATTGCCCTCATGATATGGGCGTCTTGCCTTCCCGAATCAACTCGAATCGCTCGGGATTCGATGCTGAAATTCGGGTTAAATTTGTGCCATATCAGGGGTTTCGGCTAGTCGTTTCGCAGCAGCGGCGCCGATTTGTGCTTGAGCGCGCGCCAGGTGCCCCAAAAGCCTAGCACCAGCGCCACCAACACGCCAAGAAAAGCGGTCGCGGCGACCGTGCCCGGCAGGAAGGTAAAGCTCAGCTCCATCAGGTCGGTCACGACGTAATAGGCGGCCAGGCTGCCGATCGCCGCGGCGATGACGGCGGTGACCAGGCCCAAGAGGCCGTACTCCACCAGAAAGGCCCGGGCCAGCGTGCGCCGGGTCGCGCCCAAGACCTTCAGCACCACCGCGTCGTAGACCCGCCGTTCGTGGCCCGCCGCCACGGCGCCGGCCAGCACCAGAACCCCCGCGGCGAGCCCGATCACGGCGGTCAGGCGCAGGGCGGTGGCCATGTGGCCGATCAGTTCGGCCACGGTCTCCAGGGCCTCGCGCACGCGGATCGCGGTGATGTTGGCGAAGCGGCCGGTCACCGCCCGCTCGATGGCGCCCTCCGCCGCCGGGTCGGCGCGAACGGTGGCGATCTCTGTCTGCGGCGCGGCCTCCAGCAGGCCCGGCGAGAACACCATGACGAAATTGATGCCGAGGTCCTGCCAGTCGATGGTCCGCAAGTTGGCGATCTCCACCTCGACGTTGCGGCCCAAGAGGTTGATCGTCAGGCGGTCGCCGGGCCCGATCCCGAGGCCCTCGCCCACCTCGGCGTCGAGCGAGACCAGCGGCGGGCCGTCGTAGTCCGCCGGCCACCAGCGCCCGGCCGTCAGCTCCGCCTGCGGCACGGGCTCGCGGGTCCAGGTGAGGCCCCGGTCGCCGCGGAAGATCCAGGCGATCTCCTTGGGGATGTCGAGCTGATCCGGCGGCGTGCCGTTCACCGCCGTGATGCGCCCGCGCAGCATGGGCACGCGGCGCAGCTCCTCGACGCCCGGCTGCGCCGCCACGGTGCGGTCGAAGTCCGCCGTCTGGTCGGGCTGGATGTCGATGAAATAGAGCGCCGGGGCGTTCGCCGGCAGGCTTTCGCGCATCTGCCGGCTCAGGTTGGCCTCGACCAGGGCGATGGCGACCAGGACCGTCAGGCCGAGGCCGAGCGACAGCACCACCGAGGGCGTCGGCGCCCCCGGGCGATGGAGATTGGCGAGGGCCAGGCGCAGCCCCGCCCGCCGCGGGCGCGGCAGGCGCCGCGCCGATGCCACGACCAGGGCCCCGGCGAGGCGAAACACGGCGAAACTGCCGGCCGCGCCGCACACGAACAGGAAGGCGATCCAGCGGTCGCTGGCGGCCCAGATGGCGATCGCCGCCAGCAGGCCGACCCCGAGCACGACGGCGGCCCAGGCCCGGGCCCCGGTGCCGGCGCCCTGGGGCGTCACCAGCGCGCGGAACAGGCCGGCCGGCGAAATCCGCCCGGCCCGCGCCAGCGGCAGCCAGGCGAAGGTGGCGGCCACCAGCAGGCCGAACACGGCGGCCAGGACCAGGGGCTGCGGATAGAAGCCGCCGGCCCCCTGCCAGCCGAAGCGGTCGCCCAGGACCCAGATCACCGAGGCCGCGGCGCCGGCGCCGACGAGCAGGCCGGCGGCGATGCCGATCGCGGCGATCGCGGCGATCTGGAGCAGATAGACGTGGAAAACCTGACGCGTGGTGGCGCCGAGGCACTTGAGGGTGGCGATCGTCGCCAGCTTGCCGTCGAGATAGCTCTTGACCGCGTTCATGACCCCGAGGCCGCCGACCAGCAGGGTGGTGAGCCCGACCAGGGAGAGATAGAGGGTGAGCCGATCGATGAAGCGCTTCACCCCCGGCGCCGCCGCGCGGGTGTCGCGCACCCGCCAGCCGGCGTCGGGAAAGGCGGCCTCCAGGTCCCGGTTGAGCGCCTCGATGTCGCCGCCGGGCGGCACCCGCAGGCGATAGTAGTAGGCGACCAGGCTGCCGGGCTGGATCAGGCCGGTCTCGGCCAGGCTGTCGCGCGCGATCAGGACGCTCGGCCCGAAGGCGAAACCGCGGCTGACCTTGTCCGGCTGCTCGGTCAGGACGGCGCGGAGCTCGAAGACGGCCTCGCCGATCCGCAGCCGGTCGCCCGGCGCGAGGCCGAGACGCTCCAGCAGGCCGGCCTCGGCCACGACGCCCCACTGCCCGTCGCGGCGCTCGAGCGCCCGGTCGAGGCCCAGCGCCGGGTCGAGGCCGACGCGCCCGTAGAGCGGATAGCCCGCGTCGACGGCGGCGAGCTCGACCAGGCGGCGTTCGTCGCTCGGCGGCGCGGCGGCAGTGCCAGTGCCAGTGGTGGCGGCGGGCGGCGGCGCGGCCTGGACCATGGTGCGCATCTCGGCGGTGACCGAGAGGTCGCCGCGCGCCGTGAGCCAGGCGCGCTGCTCGGCCTCGATCTCGCGGTGGCGCAGGCGGAGCTCGAGGTCGCCGCCGAGGATCGTCTGGCCGTCCTGGCGCAAGCCCGCCAGCATGGCCTCCGAGACCCAGCCGACCGCGGCGATCGCCGCCACGCCGAGCGCGATACAGGCCAGGAAGATCCGGAAGCCGTGGACCCCGGTCCTCAGCTCGCGGCGGGCGAAGCGGGCCGCGACGCGCCATCTCCCGTTGGGACGGGGCGTCGCGAGACCGGGCTTCGGGGACATCGACGCGGCCGCTTTCAGGCGTCGGCGAGAATGCGGCCGTCGACCAGCTCGATCCGCCGCGCGCAGCGGGCCGAGAGCTCCGGGTTGTGGGTGATCAGCAGAAGCGTCGCGCCATGCCGGTCGCGCAGATCGAACAGCAGCTCCATGACGTGCTCGCCGGTCTCGCCGTCCAGATTGCCGGTCGGCTCGTCGGCCAGGAGCAGCGCGGGCTCCGGGGCGAAGGCGCGGGCCAGGGCGACGCGCTGCTGCTCGCCGCCGGAGAGCTGGCCGGGGTAGTGGGCGAGGCGGTGGTCGAGGCCGACTTGGCCGAGGCAGTCGGCCGCCCGCGCGAAGGCGTCGGCGCGCCCGGCCAGCTCCAGCGGCACCGCGACGTTCTCCAGCGCGGTCATGGTGGGGATCAGGTGAAAGGCCTGGAACACGATGCCCACGGCCCGCCGGCGAAACAGGGCCAGGGCGTCCTCGTCGAGCGGCGCGAGGTCGACCCCAGCCACCTCGACCCGGCCGGCGCTCGGCCGCTCCAGGCCGGCGATCACCATCATCATCGAGGTCTTGCCCGAGCCGGAGGGGCCCACGACGCTGACCGTCTCGCCGCGCGCGACGTCGAGCGACAGGCGGCGCAGAATCTCGACCGGCCCGGCCGTGGACGGCAGGGTCAGCTCGAGATCCGTCAGGCGGATCATGGCGCCGTCCGCCGCCCGCGCTGCCCCCTTCACATCTGAACGACTCTCGGAACGACTCAAGGCTTCGCGGTCCTCCAAGCGATGGTCCGCATATGGGCGAACGGCCGGGGCTGTCAAGCGGGCAGCGGCGGACCGGCGGCGGACCGGCGGCCGCTCGGCCGGTTGACTTGGCCGGTTGACTTGGCCGGTTGACTTGGCCGGTTGACTTGGCCGGTTGACTTGGCCCGAGCCGGCGCACACATCTCAACGGTCGAGGATGGGGCAAGTCGTGACG
>JAWWCG010000399.1:0-4188 GCA_033720555.1 Kiloniellales bacterium
CCGACCCTAGCCCAGCGCCTGCTTCACGATGGCGCTGGCCTTGGAGAAGTCCATGCGCCCGGGATAGCGCTTCTTCAGCTCGCCCATCACCTGTCCCATTTCCTTGATGGAACTGGCGTTCAGCTCGTCGATCACTTCCCGCACGGCGTCCTTGGATTCGGCCTCGCTCAGCGGCTTGGGCAGGAAGCGCTCGATGATCTCGATCTCCCGGGCCTCCCGGTCGACCAGGTCCTGCCGGCCGCCCTTGGCGTACATCTCGATCGCCTCCCGGCGCTGGCGCACCATCTTCTGGAGCACCTCGAGGATCTGATCGTCGCTCAGCTTCTCGTCCGACCCCTGGGTGCGGGCGGCGATGTCGCGGTCCTTGAGCGCGGCCAGGATCAAACGAATGGTCGAGGCGGCGCTCTTGTCCTTGGCCTTCATGGCCTCCTTGAGCGAGTCGTTCAACTCTTGTCGCAGCACCGAAAGGGCTCCCTAGCGTTCGCGGCGGCAGAGGTTAGCCCAATTGTCCAGAAATGGCAAAATCGCCAAACCATGCACTAAAGCGCTGAATTAATTTAATAAAATCGACACTCCAGAGCTTGACCGAGGGCCGGGTTTCCCCTAAACAGTGGCCCCACGGCCGACCGTTTTCGCGGCCCTGGCGCGTCCCGCGCCGCCGCCGGTTCGCCCCGGGATTCGACCTCCGACATGGCCCACTCCGGTCCGCCTTCCACCCCCGCCGCCGAGGCCGCAGAGGGCTTGTTCGCCGGGCCCGAGACCGCCACCGCGGCCCTGGTCCTGGCCGACGGCACCGCCTTCCTCGGCCGCGGCCTCGGCGCGCGCGGCCGCGCCGTGGGCGAGGTCTGCTTCAACACCTCGATCACCGGCTACCAGGAGATCCTCACCGACGCCTCCTACGCCGGCCAGATCATCACCTTCACCTTTCCCCACGTCGGCAACGTCGGCGCCAACCCGGAGGACATCGAGACCACGACGCCGGCGGCGCGCGGCCTGGTGCTGCGGGCCGACGTCACCGAGCCCTCCAACTGGCGGGCGGCGCAGCATCTGGACGCCTGGCTGAGATCGCACAATCTGATCGGCATCGCCGGGGTCGACACCCGCGCGCTGACCCGCCGGATCCGCGATCTCGGCGCGCCGCAGGGCGCGATCGGCCACGACCCGCGCGCGCCGGCCGAGGGCGGGCTCGACCTCTCCGCCCTGCGCGCCGAGGCCGCCGAGTGGCCCGGCCTGGAGGGCATGGATCTCGCCAAGACGGTCTCCTGCACCCAGACCTATCGCTGGGACGAGACGCGCTGGTCGCTGGGCACGGGCTATGGCCGCCAGGAGGCGCCGCGCCATCACGTGGTCGCCGTCGACTTCGGCGCCAAGCGCAACATCCTGCGCTCCATCGCCAGCCTCGGCTGCCGGGTGACCGTGGTGCCCGCGACCGCGTCGGCGCAGGACATCCTGCGCCACGAGCCCGACGGCGTGTTTCTGTCCAACGGGCCCGGCGATCCCGCGGCGACCGGCGCCTACGCCGTGCCCACCGTGCGCGCGCTGCTGGCGAAGCCTGAGCTGCCGATCTTCGGCATCTGCCTCGGCCATCAGATCCTGGCGCTGGCCTTGGGCGCCAAGACCCGCAAGATGCATCTCGGCCACCGCGGCGCCAATCACCCGGTCAAGGACCTGGCCAGCGGCCGGGTCGAGATCACCAGCCAGAACCACGGCTTCGAGGTCGATCCCGCGAGCCTGCCACCGGAGGTCGCGGTGAGCCACGTGTCGCTGTTCGACGGCTCCAACGAGGGACTCGCCATGACCGGCCGCCCGGTGTTCTCCGTCCAGTACCACCCCGAGGCCTCGCCCGGCCCGCACGACAGCCACTATCTCTTCGAGCGCTTCCTGGCCGACATCGAGGCCGCGAAGGCGCGGCGCTGAGCCATGAGCGAGGCCGGCGAGCGGCGCGAGATTTCGTCGCCGCCGCGCCGTCTTCAGGGTTTTCATCGCGGCGCGCGCGTGGCACATAGCCGCTTTAGCCGACAACTTGTTCACCAGCTCGCCCCAGAGCCGGCCGCGGCCTCGGAAGAGATGGGTCTATGCCGAAGCGAAGCGACATCGAGTCCATCCTGATCATCGGCGCCGGCCCGATCGTGATCGGCCAGGCCTGCGAGTTCGACTATTCCGGCGCCCAAGCCTGCAAGGCCCTCAAGGAGGAGGGCTACCGCGTGGTCCTGGTCAACTCCAACCCGGCCACCATCATGACCGACCCGGACCTGGCGGACGCCACCTACGTCGAGCCGATCACCCCCGAGGTGGTGGCCAAGATCCTCGAACGCGAGAAGCCGGACGCGCTGCTGCCGACCATGGGCGGCCAGACCGCCCTCAACACCGCCCTCACCCTGGAGCGCAGCGGCGTGCTGGCGGCCCACGGCGTGGAGATGATCGGCGCCGCCGCCGACGTGATCGACAAGGCCGAGGACCGCCTGCAGTTCCGTCGGGCGATGGAGAAGATCGGCCTCGCCTGCCCCCGCTCGCACCTCGCCAAGAGCTTCGAGGAGGCGCTGGCGGCGCTCGAGGACGTCGGCCTGCCGGCGATCATCCGGCCGTCCTTCACCCTCGGCGGCACCGGCGGCGGCATCGCCTACAACCGCGAGGAATACGAGCAGATCGTCACCGGCGGCCTGCGCGCCTCGCCGGTCGGCGAGGTGCTGATCGAGGAGTCGGTGCTCGGCTGGAAGGAATTCGAGATGGAGGTCGTGCGCGACCGCGCCGACAACTGCATCATCGTCTGTTCGATCGAGAACATCGATCCGATGGGCATCCACACCGGCGACTCGGTGACCGTCGCGCCGGCGCTGACGCTCACCGACAAGGAATACCAGATCATGCGCGACGCCTCGATCGCCTGCCTGCGCGAGATCGGCGTCGATACCGGCGGCTCCAACGTCCAGTTCGCCGTCGATCCCGAGACCGGCCGGATGGTCGTCATCGAGATGAACCCCAGGGTCTCGCGCTCCTCGGCGCTGGCCTCCAAGGCGACGGGGTTTCCGATCGCCAAGATCGCCGCCAAGCTCGCGGTCGGCTACACCCTCGACGAGCTCGACAACGACATCACCCGCGTCACCCCGGCCTCCTTCGAGCCGACCATCGATTACGTGGTCACCAAGATGCCGCGCTTCACCTTCGAGAAGTTCCCGGGGGCGGAGCCGCTTCTGACCACCGCCATGAAGTCGGTCGGCGAGGCCATGTCGATCGGCCGCTCGTTCGCCGAATCGCTGCAGAAGGCGTTCCGCTCCATGGAGACCGGGCTGACCGGCCTCGACGAGGTGCGGCTGCCGGGGGTGGTCGCCAAGGACGGCTCGGTCGACCGCGAGGAACTGCTGATCCGCCTGGGCGAGCCGCGGCCGGACCGCCTGCTCGCCGTCGCCCAGGCCCTGCGCCACGGCGCCGGCCTCGACGAGATCGCCGCCGCCACCCGGATCGACCCCTGGTTCCTGCGCCAGATCGCCGACCTGGTCGCCGTCGAGGACCAGGTGCGCCGCCACGGCCTGCCGGACGACGCCTACCGGCTCCGGCGGCTCAAGGCCCTGGGCTTCTCCGACGCCCGCCTGGCGGCGCTCGCCGGCCTGGCCGAATCCGAGGTCGCCGCCCGGCGCCGGGGCGCCGGCCTGGCGCCCGTCTACAAGCGCGTCGACACCTGCGCCGCGGAGTTTCCCTCCCCCACGCCCTATCTCTACTCGGCCTACGAGATGGGCTATATGGCGGCGGGCGGCGGGACGGACGGCGGGACGGACGGCGGGACGGCGATCGACTGCGAGGCGGCGCCGAGCGACCGGGACAAGGTGATCATCCTGGGCGGCGGGCCCAACCGCATCGGTCAGGGAATCGAGTTCGACTACTGCTGCGTCCACGCCGCCTACGCGCTCTCCGAGGCCGGCCTCGAGACCATCATGGTCAATTGCAACCCGGAGACCGTCTCGACCGACTACGACACCTCGGACCGGCTCTACTTCGAGCCCCTGACCGAGGAGGACGTGATCGAGATCGCCCGGGTGGAGACCAAGGCGGGCCGGCTCAAGGGCGTGATCGTCCAGTTCGGCGGCCAGACGCCCTTGAAGCTCGCCCATGGCCTCGCCGCCGCCGGCATTCCCATCCTGGGCACCTCGCCCGACGCCATCGACCTGGCCGAGGACCGCCGCCGGTTCCAGC
>JAWWCG010000400.1:0-4185 GCA_033720555.1 Kiloniellales bacterium
CACCAGCCCGCACCCCCGCCCGGCCACCCATGCCATCGTATGCTAGGGGTGGCCGGGGGGTGCGGGCCGGTTCCGTGAGAACGGAAAACTCTCTAGCCGCGAGTCCAGGTCCCGCAAGGGGGCGAGTCACAGGTCCAAGGCCGCCTGGGCGGCGCGCAGAAGCTCCGGCGCCTCCCGGCCGGCGTCGAGGCGTGGCCAGCGGATCGGCCCGGTCTCGTAGTCGAGCTGCCGGCGGACCACCGCCGCGGTCGCGTCGGAGGCGTCGCCCCGGCGGTCCTCGACCCGGGCGATCAGCGTGCCGCTGTCGGCCGCGAGCCACAGGCCCTGGAACGGCACCCGGTGCTCGCGCGCCACGGCCTCCAGCTCCGCGCGTTCCCGCGGCCGGGCCCAGACGGCGTCGGCGATCACCGAGCGGCCGGCGGCGAGCAGCCGGCCGGCGCGCGCTCGGATCGCGGCGTAGACCTCTTCGTTAGCCTGCGCCTGGTAGGCACTATCGGGCAGGCGGTCGGTCTCGCCGACGCCCCAGAGCTCCTTGCGGATCACGTCGCTGCGCAGGTGGACGGCGCCGGGGGCGGCGCCCAGGTCCGGCGCCAGGGCGCGCGCCAGCGTCGTCTTGCCGGTCCCGGACAGGCCGCCGATCGCGACCAGGCGCGCCGGCGCCGGGTCGAGATAGCCGGCGGCCTGCGCCAGATAGCTGCGCGCTTCGCGCCGCGCGGCCTGGCGGCGCTGCGGATCCTCTTGCGTCGCCTCGGCGCTGGCCGCGACCTTGGCGCGAACCAGGGCGCGCGCCGCCAGGAAGAGGGCGAGGGCGCCGGCGCCCGACAGGTCGCCGGTGCGCTGCAGATAGCGGTTCAAGACCAGATTGGCGAGGGCGCGCAGGCCGCGGTGCTCCAAGTCCATCAGCAGGAACGCGAGATCGTAGGCCACGTCGATGCAGGCGAGCTTGTCGTTGAACTCGATGCAGTCGAACAGGGTCGGCGCGCCGTCGATCAGGCAGATGTTCCTGAGATGAAGGTCGCCGTGGCAGCGCCGCACGAAGCCCTCGGCGAGACGCCGCTCGAGCAGGGGAGCGAGCGCCTCGAGCCTCGCGCGGGCGCGCTCGGCCAGCGCCGCGACCTTGTCGGGCGGAAACAGCTCGGGCCACTCGGCCAGTTCCTCCAGGGTCTCCTCGATCACCCAGGCCAGGCCTGCCCGGCCGCCGCCCGATTCCGTTCCGGGCGCCGTGGCGTCGATCGGATCGGCGCTCGCGTGAAAGCGGGCGATCCGATCGGCCAGCTCGATCATGATCTCGGGCGTCAGCGCGCCCTCTTGCGCCTGCCGGTCGAGCAGGTCGGCCTGGTCGAAGCGCTTCATCTCCACGGCCCATTCCACCGCCTCGCCGTCGCCGTCCAGGGCGAGGCCGCCGTCCGCCGACCGGGTGATCGCGAGGGCGCGCAGGTAGAGCTGCGGCGCGGTGCGGCGGTTGAGCGCGATCTCGCGCTCGCAGGCCCATCGGCGCCGTTCGAGCGTCGAGAAGTCCATGTAGGGGTACTTGACGGCGCGCTTGATCTTGTAGGCGCGGTCGGCCGCCAGGAACACCATGGCGCCGTGGGTGTCGAAGCGCTCCACCGGCCGCCCGCCGTGGGTCGCGGGGTCCTCGAGAAAGGCGGCGACCTCGCGTTGATCCTCGGTCTGGCGGGCGCTGTCGGCGGGCATGGGTTTCGCGTGCGTATCCGGTCGAGTTCGCGGTCCGTCGAGTCCGTGTCCCGGCGGGCCGGCGCCCGCGCGAGGACGCCGCGAGCCTAGCCGACGGCGCCCCGCATCGATAGCCAATAGCCGCTGCCGGGCGCTTGACCCACATCAATGCCCGGTCCGATTTTTCGGGCACGATCCGCGCCGAGTTCGTTGCTTCATCAACCCGGA
This sequence comes from Kiloniellales bacterium, assembly GCA_033720555.1. Classification (GTDB taxonomy): domain Bacteria; phylum Pseudomonadota; class Alphaproteobacteria; order Kiloniellales; family JAKSDN01; genus CALJXB01. The sequence continues at coordinate 1,903 of JAWWCG010000400.1, forward strand.
ACCAGAGGAATCCGATCATGGCAAAAGGAAGCGTCAAGGTGTCCAAAGGAAAGACCAAGGCGCCGGCCCGCAAGGAGGAGGCGGGGGCCGCGCCTGAGCCCTTCGGGCGGCTGTTCGAGCCCTTGGCTTCGGTGCGTCGCGACATCGACCGCTTTTTCGAGGGGCTCGCCCCGGGCTTTTCCGGCGCGGTCGATTTCGATCCGTTCCGCCATTTCGGCGGCGGCCTCGAGATCGGCGGCGGCGGCGTGGTTCCCCATGTCGAGGTGAGCGAGGACAAGAAGTCCTACCTGATCTCCGCCGAGCTGCCCGGCGTCGACGAGAAGGACATCACCCTGACCCTGGAGGACCATCGGCTGACCGTCTCCGGCGAGAAGAAGTCGGAACGCAAGGAAGAGAAGAAGGACTACTATCTGTCCGAGCGCCGCTACGGCTCGTTCCGGCGTTCGTTCCGCGTGCCGGAGGACGTGGACGAAAGCAAGATCTCCGCCAAGTTCGACAAGGGGGTGATGACCATCGTCCTGCCGAAGTCGTCCTCCGCCAAGGCCAAGGGCCGGCAGATCCCTGTCGCCTGACGGCGCCGCCAGCGGGCTCCCGCCGCGCCGGGCGGCGGCGCCCGCCGCGGCCCTTGCCGAACCTGCGTTCGCCGGTCACGAAATAACGGGTGTTCGTGTGTTTTCGGGGGTATTCTAAGAAACCTATGAGCCGGCCCCAGGGTCGCGGTCGTTGCCGTCGCGTCGGAGCGGGACGGGCGCCCGCCCAGGGCTGGTTTGCCTTTGCGGCAACACACTTGCGGTATCACGAGGGAAACGACAGAGCATGGTAGATGTAGACGTCTCCAAGATACGGGAGCAGCTCGAGACTCGCCTCAAAAGCTTGAATCAGAGGATCGAGGACATCGAAGGCGATCTGCGCACGGCGCCGAGCGCCGACTTCGAAGAGCAGGCGACCGAAACGGAGGGCGATCAGGTTCTCGAAGGCGTCGAGGACTCGGCCCGGATCGAGGCTCAGCAGATCCATGCGGCCCTGCAGCGTATCGAGTCCGGGACCTACGGCGAGTGCGCGACCTGCGGAGAGCCGATCAGCGAGCAGCGTTTGAAGGCGCTGCCGTACGCCATGCAATGCATCAGCTGCGCGCGTGGCTAGCGGTCGACCCGTTGCCGCGAGAATTCCGCCAAGAAAATCAGGAACATCGGTGTCGAAATCGGGGCCCGGCCGTTGGCCGGGCCGCCGGTCGTGGCGCGCCCGGCGGGAGGCCGGGCGTCGTCTCCTGCCGCCTATTCCGGTCTTGATCGCCCGCCGCGATTCGCCCGGGTCGATTTGCCATTGCTCAGGCACGGCCTCTGGCCTATTGTATACCACGACAGGAAAACCTGGGCGCCACGCCGCCGGCCGGGCGGTTGCGGCCGCGTCCGGCTGGCGCTTATCGGGGTGAGATTTGGCTGTGGCGGACGTAATGCAGACCAAACTGAAAATCGCGCCGATCGAAGGCTCGTTCAGCCTCAAGGAGCATATCTACGAGGTGCTCAAGGACGCCATCGCGCGGATGAACATCTACGACGAGGACGCCGACCTGAGGCTCGACGAACGCCAGCTCTCCGAACAGCTACGGATCAGCCGCACGCCGATCCGCGAGGCGATCGCGCGCCTCGAGCAGGAAGGCCTGGTGACGGTCATTCCGCGCCGCGGCGTCTACATCACCCGCAAGACCAAGACGGAGATCCTCGAGATGATCACCGTCTGGGCGGCGCTGGAAAGCATGGCGGCGCGCTTGATCACGGAGAGCGCGAGCGACCAGACCATCGCGTCCTTGCGCGAGCTCTTCACCACCTTCAAGAACGGCCAGGTGCAGGCGCACATCGACGAATACTCCGATCGCAACATCGAGTTCCATCAAGCCATCCTGGAGATGAGCGGCTGCGCGCTGCTCAAGCAGATCGCCGACGGCCTGTTCCTGCACATGCGCGGCATCCGGGCGCGCACCATCGGCGAAAAGGACCGGGCCCGGCGCTCGATCATCGACCACCTCCACATCATCGAAGCGCTCGAGCAGCGCGACGCGGACCTTGCCGAGCGCCTGGTGCGCGAGCACACCCTCAACCTCGCTGCCCACGTCGAAAAGCACGTGACCTATCTTTAGACCTCGTGAGCGTTCACGCCGTCGCGCCACGCGCGGAACGGCCAGACAAGGGAGACGACACATGGGCGATACCGCCACGGACACACTGGTTCAGAAGAATCGATCGGGCGAGGTCGTCTCGGGCGGCCACCTGGTGGCCAAGGCGC
>JAWWCG010000401.1:0-4179 GCA_033720555.1 Kiloniellales bacterium
CAGCAGCACCGCGAAGGCCTGCCAGATGGCGTCGTAGAGGCCGGCCTTGCGGATCTCCTCCAGATAGATCCGGTCTGCCTTGCGCAGGAGCTCGCAGGCCTCCGCCGTCACCTCGCCGGGAATGCGGATCGCCAGGCCCGGCCCGGGGAAGGGATGGCGGGCGATCAGGCGCTCGGGCAGCCCGAGTTCGGCGCCCAGCGCCCGCACCTCGTCCTTGAAGAGCTCGCGCAGCGGCTCGACCAGCTGGAGCTTCATGCGCTCGGGCAGGCCGCCCACGTTGTGGTGCGACTTGATGGTCACCGACGGACCGCCGGTGAAGGAGACCGATTCGATCACGTCGGGATAGAGCGTGCCCTGGGCGAGGAAGTCGGCGCCGCCGAGCCGGCCGGCCTCGGCCTCGAAGACCTCGATGAAGGTGGCGCCGATGATGCGGCGCTTTTGCTCCGGGTCGCCGACGCCGGCCAGCTTGCCGAGGAACAGCGCCGCGGCGTCGCGGTGCACCAAGGGGATGTTGTAGTGGCCGCGGAACAGCTCGACCACCTCCTCCGCCTCGCCGGCGCGCAGCAGGCCGTGGTCGACGAAGATGCAGGTGAGCTGGTCGCCGATCGCCTCGTGGATGAGGACCGCCGCCACCGAGGAATCGACGCCGCCCGAGAGGCCGCAGATCACCCTGCCTCGGCCGACCCGCGAACGAATTTGCTCGACCGCCTGGTGGCGGAACTGGGCCATGGTCCAGTCGCCGGCGCAGCCCGCCACCTTGTGCACGAAGTTGGCGAGCAGGCGGGCGCCGTCTGGCGTGTGCGCGACCTCGGGATGGAACTGCACGGCGTAGATCCGCCGCGCCTCGTCGGCGATCATGGCGTAGGGCGCGCCCTCCGACGTGCCGGTCACCCGGAAGCCCGGGGGCAGGCGCACCACCCGGTCGCCGTGGCTCATCCACACCTGGTGCCGCTCGCCGGGACGCCACAGGCCCTCGGTCAGCGCGCAGTCCTCGACCACTTCCAGGTAGGCGCGGCCGAACTCCTGATGGTCCGAGCCCTCGACCTCGCCGCCGAGCTGGGCGCAGAGGGTCTGCTGGCCGTAGCAGATGCCGAGGATCGGCACCCCCAGCTCGAACACCGCCTGAGGCGCGCGCGGCGTGTCGGCCGCCACCACCGAGGCGGGCCCGCCCGAGAGGATGACGGCGCGCGGCGCGAAGGCGGCGATGCGCGCCGGCTCGACGTTGAACGGCAGGATCTCGCAGTAGACACCGCTCTCGCGCACCCGCCGCGCGATGAGCTGGGTGACCTGGGAGCCGAAGTCGAGAATCAGGACGCGCTCGCTCACCGCTCGGCCTCCCGGCCGCCGGCGATCGCCAGCCAGGAGTCGAGGTCCGGCCAGGCATAGCCGGTCTCGTCCAGCCGCGCGCCGGCGAAGGTCTCCTGGCGCTCGGCCACCGGGCTGCCGCCGATCGCCTGATAGAAGAACCGCGCCGGATTGGCCGACAGCACCCAGATCACGGCGTCGCGGCGGCCGCGCGCGACCAGGTCGGAGAACAGGGCGCGGACCAGGGCTCGGCCGATGCCGCGGCCCTGCCAGTCGTCGGCCACGTAGAGGGTGAAGACCTCGCCGCGATAGGGCAGGCCGTAGGGCCGCGAGGGCCCGCAGCTGCCGAAGCCGACCACCTCGGCGCCGCGTGCGCTTTCGATCTCGGCGACGAGGATGGTCTCCTCCGACTGCGGGCGGCCGAGCAGGCGGCGCCATTGGCGCATCTGGCCGACCTCGCTCATGCCGACCAGATAGGCGTCCGGCACCACGCCGGCATAGGCGGCCCGCCAGGTGGTGACGTGGACCCGGGCGATCGGCCCGGCGTCGTTGAGGCCGGCGGCGCGCAGCTTGAGCCGGGTCGGGCTCACGGTGCGGCCGGCCCGGCCGGACAGCCCGGCGCGCGCGGCGGCGCTCCGCTCACAGGTCTTTGCGGTAGTTGGGCGCCTCGCGGGTGACGGCCACGTCGTGCACGTGGCTCTCGCGCAGGCCCGCGCTGCTCACCCTGAGGAAACGGCAGCCCCGGCGCATCTCGGCGATGGTGGCGCAGCCGGTGTAGCCCATGGCGGCGCGCAGCCCGCCGACGAGCTGATGGATCACCGCGCCCGCCGGGCCCTTGTAGGGGACCCGCCCCTCGATGCCCTCGGGCACCAGCTTCAGGGAGTCGGCCACCTCGGCCTGGAAGTAGCGGTCGGCCGAGCCGCGCGCCATGGCGCCGAGCGAGCCCATGCCGCGGTAGGCCTTGTAGGAGCGTCCCTCGTAGAGGAAGACCTCGCCGGGGCTCTCCTCGGTGCCGGCCAGGAGCGAGCCGATCATGACGCAGTCGGCGCCGGCGGCGATCGCCTTGGCCGCGTCGCCGGAGTATTTGATGCCGCCATCGGCGATCACCGGGGTGTCGCTGTCGAGGCAGACTTCCACCGTCTCGAACAGGGCGGTGAGCTGCGGCACGCCGACGCCGGCGACGATCCGGGTGGTGCAGATCGAGCCCGGCCCGATGCCGACCTTGACGGCGTCGGCGCCGCTGTCGATCAGCGCCTTGGCGCCCTCCGCGGTCGCCACGTTGCCGGCGATCACCTGGGCGCGGTTGGAGAGGGTCTTGACCGCGCCGACCGCCTCCATCACGCCGCGCGAGTGGCCGTGGGCGGTGTCCACCACGACCACGTCGACCCCGGCCTCGAGCAGCGCCTCGGCCCGCTGCAGGCCGTCGCGGCCGACGCCGACCGCCGCGGCGACGCGCAGGCGCCCGCCCTCGTCCTTGCAGGCGGTCGGGTGGGCTTCGGCCTTCTCGATGTCCTTCACCGTGACCAGGCCGATGCAGCGGAACACCTCGTCGACCACCAGCAGCTTCTCGATGCGGTGCTGGTGCAGCAGGCGCTTGGCCTCGTCGCGCTCGACCCCCTCGCGCACCGTGATCAGGTTGTCGCGGGTCATCAGCTCGCTGACCGGCTGCTTCCGGTCCTCGGCGAAGCGCACGTCGCGGTTGGTCAGGATGCCGGCCAGGCGACCGCTGTTGCGCTCGACCACCGGAATGCCGGAGATGCGGTAGCTGTCCATCAGGGCGAGCGCGTTGGACAGCGGCTCGTCGGGATAGATGGTGACCGGATTGACCACCATGCCGCTTTCGAACTTCTTGACCTTGCGGACCTCGTCGGCCTGCTCCTGGACGCTCAGGTTCTTGTGGATGACGCCGAGGCCGCCGGCCTGCGCCATGGCGATCGCCAGCGCGCTCTCGGTCACCGTGTCCATGGCGGACGAAATGAAGGGAATGCCGAGCTCGATGCTGCGGGTCAGCCGCGAGGTGGTGTCGGTCTGTGAAGGCAGTATGGCGGATTCCGCAGGCTCAAGAAGGACATCGTCGAATGTCAGCGCCTCGCGGATCTCCATGCCAATCCTCATGTTTTCGATTGGCGCGTCACTATACACAACGCCGAGCCCTTGCCAAGCGAATTGCGCGCCCGTCAGTCGCGCTCCGCCGCCGGCCGCTCGCGCCCTGCCGGCGGGGCGCCGCGGAAGCCGGTCGCCGCCACGTAGAGCTCCGCCGAATCGCTGCGGCTCGCCGGCGGCTTGACGTGCCGCACCTTTGCGAAGCCGCGCTTGAGGCGGGCCAGCAGCGCCGCCTCCGTGCCGCCCTGCAGCACCTTGGCGACGAACGCCCCGCCCGGCGCCAGCAGCGACTCGGCGATTTCGAGCGCCGCCTCGGCGAGCGCCATGGTGCGCAGATGGTCGGTCCCCGCGTGGCCGGTGGCCGCCGCCGCCATGTCGCTCATCACCAGGTCCGCCGGACCGTCGAGCGCCGCGCGCAGGCGCTCGGCCGCCTGCGGCTCGCGGACGTCGCCGACCAGAAAGCGGGCGCCCGCGACCGGCTCGATCTCGGCCAGGTCGATGCCGACCACCCGGCCCGCTGGCCCGGTGCGCGCGACGGCGACCTGCGACCAGCTTCCCGGCGCGGCCCCCAGGTCGACCACCCGCGCGCCGCGCCGCAGCAGGCGCAGCTTGTCGTCGATCTGGATCAGCTTGAAGGCCGAGCGGGCCCGGTAGCCGCGGCGCCGGGCCTCCTCCACGTAGGGGTCGTTGAGCTGGCGCTGCAGCCAGCGCGCCGAGCCGCCGCCGCGCCCCTTGGCGGTGCGGACCTTCTGGGTCAGGCGGCCGCCGGCA
>JAWWCG010000402.1:0-4170 GCA_033720555.1 Kiloniellales bacterium
ACGTTCAATTGGAACGGCTTGTCGTCGAGGGTCGCGAGCACCTGGCCCTCCTCCACCCGATCGCCGACGGTGACGTTGACGTCGCGGGTGTTGCCGGCGACCTCGAAGCTGATGCTCGAGGTATCCACCGCCTCGACGATGCCGGGAAAGCGGCGCAACTGCCCAGAGCCGCGTTCGGAGACGGTGATCGTCTTGATGGCCCGGACGTTCTCCAAGACTTCGACCGGCTCCTCCTCGCAGGCGGTCGCCAACAGGAGGGCCACCGTCGCAAGCGCCGCCCGCTTCGCGGCGCTCGCCGCTCGGACGCGGCCGGAGACTGTCCGTCCAGAGGTCTCGGTCACGGAATTTCCTTCCCTAGGCCCTTGCTGCGCGGCCAAGTCTCTGGCCGGCCCACCCCTTGGGCTGCGATTGTGCAAAGACTGGCTAGCCCTGACAAGGCTTGGCTCGGCCGGATCGCCCATTACAGGCCGCGGAGCGTCGGCGCGCCACTCGCGGCGGCCGGCGCCTCGGCGGCGCGCCGCAGGCGCCAGGACAGGCGAAGGAAGCGCCAGGTCAGCATCGCCGCCGTGGCCGAGAGCCCGAGCGCCAGGCCCCACCACAGCCCCGCCGCGCCGTAGCCGGCGACGAATCCCAAGAGATAGCCGCCGGGAATGCCGAGGCCCCAGTAGCCGAGGCCGGCGATCCACATCGGCGCGAAGGTATCCCGCAGCCCGCGCAGCGCCCGCGAGGCGATCGCCTGGACGCCGTCGGAGACCTGGAACAGGGCCGCGATCACAAACAGGGTGGCGGTCAACTCGACCGCCGCGCGGTTGGCCGGGTCCTCGGGGTCGAGAAACAGGCCGGTCAGCGCCTCGGGCGCCGCCAGCAGCACGACGGCGGCGCTCGCCATGAACACCACCCCCAGCGCGATGCCGAGCAGGCCGGCGCGTTGGGCGCGCGCCGGCTCGCCGGCGCCGACGCCGTGGGCGACCCGGATCGCGGCCGCCTCGCCGAGCGCCATCGCCACGACGAAGGTGGTCGCGACCACGGTGATGACGACCTGGTTGGCCGCCAAGGCGGCGGCGCCGATCACGCCCATGAGGATCGCCGTCACGGCGAACAGACCGCCCTCCATCAGCGCCAGCCCGCCCAGCGGCAGCCCGAGCCGCAGGATCTGCCGGCAGGCCGCCTGGTCGAGGCGGCCGAGACCGGCGAACAGCCGATAGCCCCGGAACCGGGGGCCGAGGCCCACGTGCCAGGCGAGGGCCGCGAACATGACCCAGCAGACGATGGTGGTGGCCCAGCCGGCGCCGGCGACCCCCAGCGCCGGCAGGCCGGCGACGCCGAACACCAGGCCGTAGCTCAGGGCGGCGTTGAGGCCGACCGCCGCGACCGTGATCACCATGACCGACTGGGCCCGCGACAGGGCGGCCACGAACCCGCGCAGGACCACGAACCAGAGGCTCGGCGCGATGCACCAGACGACCGCCTGCAGGTAGCGCTCGGCATAGGCGAGCACCGGCGGCTCCTGGCCCGTGAGCGCCAGCAGCGCGGGCAGGTTCCAGCCCAGCGCCATGCCCGGCACCGAGAGGGCGCTCGCCACCCACAGGCCCTGACGCACGTGATGGGTGCCGGAGCCGGCCTCGCCGCCGCCGACCGCCTGAGCCACCAGGACGGCGACGATCGAGACGATGGCCATCGAGAACACCAGGATCTCGATCACCAGGTTGCTGGCCAGGCCGACCGCCGCCAGCGGGACGCTGCCGAGGCGGCCGACGATCACCATGTCGGTGATCATCATGGCGATCTCGGCCAGGTAGGCCGCCGCCAGGGGGGCCGCGATGGCCAGCAGGGACCGGGTCTCGGCGCGCAGATCCCGGCGTAGATCCCGGGGCAGATCCCCGGGCAGATCCCGGGGCGGGCCGGCCCCGTCGGCCCCATCGGCCCCATCGACCCCGTCGACCCCGTCGGGCGATCTCGCGGTCGGCCCGGCGACGGCGGTGCGCGCGCGCCCGTGCGGTGCCGTCTCTCTCTGGCGGTGGCTCATGGTCATCGCAAGGCCGGTAAATAAGCGGTCGGCCCAGCCCCTTTTGGCGTGGCCGACGGGCGCGGCCCCGGTCGAGGCGGCGCCAGACCAACGCGCGGCGCGCCGACGGGCGCGACCGTGTGAACGTCAATAGAACAATTTCGCGTCTATTTCGCGCCGGTTCCCGTTTTACTTGGCGATCCCGATACTTAAGGCCGACTATTCACGATCGCGGTCGCCAAGTAAATCGAAATTGAGGCAATTTCGAGACAATTAACCATTCATTAACTCCGCGGACGGACCCTGGCGAAAGGGACCACGGGCGAGTTCGGATCATGGCCAGCGCGACGAACGAGCGGCAGGACGGTGGGGTCAAAATCGTGAAAGCGTGCCTCGGCTTGCTTGCGATCGGCGCCCTGCTCACCGCCTGTGCCAAGCCGGAGCCGGTGCACTCGAAGCGCGCCGTCCTGGCGCAGATGATGACCACGAGCGCGCAGATCTTCGTCGAACGCGAAGGCGGCGTGCGCCGGGCCGGTTCGGGCGTCATCCTCTCGACCGGGCTGCCCCAGGGCGGCACCGCCATCCTCACCACCGCGCATCTGCTCGACCCGCCCGTCGAGCAGTCGGCGTTCGCCGTCGCCGGCGCGCAAGGCGAGCGCATACCCGTCGAAATCGTGGCGGTCGACAGCAGCCGCGACCTCGCCCTGCTGACCGGGCGGCTTCCGGGCGTCTCCCAGGTCGCCTTGGCGGACCGCGCCGAACTGGCGGACGAGATCCTGATCGTCGCCTATCCCTGGGGTCGTCAGCGTACGGTGGTGAAGGGCGCGGTCAGCCAGATCGGCAGCCAGGCCTCGGTCGAGGACCCCTTCTCGATCTCGGGTCCCGTCGCCCTGGTGGACGCCACGGTGAGCTACGGAATGAGCGGCGGCGGGGTCTACGACCAGCACAGCGGCCTCTTGGTCGGCCTGGTGCGCGGCTACCGCACCGCGCATCTGTCGCTCAGCTCCGACGACCCGCCCTTGAAGCTTCCCATCGCCGGCGAGACCACCATCATCTCGACCCGCGACATCGTGTGTTTCCTTCGCTCGTCCGGCTACGAAGGGCTGATCGCCCACAGCGCGGCCGCCACGGTCGGCGAGCGCGATTGCAGGCTCTCCGGTTAAATCGTCTGCGGCTAAATCGTCTGCTTGAAATGAAGAGACGGAGAGCGCGGGGAAGGGCCGCACTCTCCGTCGTATGCCACGGGATTAGGTCAGCGACTTAGTTGGACGGCGCGACCTCGGTGGCAACCAGCTGTCCGTCCTGCTCCTCGTAGGAGACGGTCACCTCGGTGCCGGGCTCCAAGCCTTCCATGGACACGCCTTCGCCGATGGTGAAGGTCGTGCCGTCTTCCAGGATCAGGCTGCTCGAAGCCGGATCGACGGCGGCAACCTTGCCGGAAGCTTCGTCGGCGTAGGCCACGGCGGCCGACAGCATGAACGCGAGGGCGGCAAAAGGTGCAACGAGTTTGTTCATAGACTTGCGCTCCCTTCAATTGAGCATAGTTGGTAACTCGGCCCTCCCCTTTGGAGAGCTCCCTTAGCTAACCGGCGCGCTTGGGATTCGTTCCAAGAATGCTGGGGACAAGACCGGCGGCGCCCAGGGGCCGACCAGGGGGCCGCCCAGAGAGCCGCCCAGTGGAACGCCCGGCCCTCAGGCCTTGCCCCCCTCAGGCCTTGCCCAAGGTTCGGGCCGCCGATCCCACGGTGGACGCGGGTGACGCGGATGACGCGGTGGACGCGGCGAAACGCCCGCCCGGTTCCGTCCGCGCCGGCGCGGGCTCCGCCTGCGCCGCCTCGTCCGGCTCCGCCGCCTCGTCTTCGGCGCTCGCCGCCTCGGGGCGCGCCTTGAGGCGCAGGCGAAGCGAGATGGTCGTGCCGGGCGGCCCGGAAACCGCGAGCTCCTCGCCCAGCTGGCGGGCGAAGGCGGAGATCAGCGACAGGCCCACGCCGCGCCCGGCGACCACGGTGGTCGGCAGGTCCTCGACGCTGGCGTAGCCCACCCCGTCGTCGCTGATGGTCAGTCGCGCGCTCTCGTCGTCCAGCTTGTGGATCGCGACCTGGATCTTGCCCGCCCGGCCGTCCGGAAAGGCGTGCTTGTAGGAGTTGGTGACCGCCTCGGTGATC
>JAWWCG010000403.1:0-4165 GCA_033720555.1 Kiloniellales bacterium
ACTGAGACTGCAGGCCCGCGCGGCCGGGCTCCTGGACGGACGATGAAGCTGATTCTGGAGGACGGGACCACCCTGGCGGGCGAAAGCTTCGGCGCCACCCGGGCCGTCGCCGGCGAGGTCGTCTTCAACACCGGCATGGCCGGTTACGTGGAAACCCTGACCGACCCGTCCTACCGGGGCCAGATCCTGGTGTGCACCTATCCCCTGGTCGGCAACTACGGGGTTCCGGCGCCGCGTGCGGCGGGCACCCTCGGCGGGCCCTACGAGTCCGACCGGATCCAGGTCCAGGGCCTGGTGGTGCAGCACTATCACGCGGCCTACAGCCACGGCACGGCGGCGCGCTCGCTGGGCGAATGGCTCGAGTCCGAGGACGTGCCCGCCATCACCGGCATCGATACCCGCACGCTGACCCGCAAGATCCGCGAGGGCGGCACCATGAAGGGCTGGCTGCTCACCAACGGCGAGAGCGGCGAGCAGGCGCGCAACTCCGCCGACGAGGTGGAGATGAGCCAGGTCTTCGATCTGGTGGCGCCCGGCGAGACCAGGACCTATCGGGCCGGCGAGCTGAGCGTCCTGCTGGTCGACGTCGGCGCCAAGGACAACATCGTGCGCTCCCTCCTGGCGCGCGACGTGACGGTGGTCCGGGCGAGCTGGCGTGCGGATCTGGCGGCCTTGGCCCACCAGGCCGACGGCGTCTTGATCGGCAACGGCCCCGGCGACCCCAAGGACCTCGGCCCCCTGATCGGCCAGCTCGCCGACCTCATGAAAAGCTACGAGAAGCCGATCTTCGGCGTCTGCCTGGGCCATCAGATTCTCGCCCTGGCCGCCGGCGGCGACACCTACAAGCTGAAATACGGCCATCGCGGGGTCAACCAGCCGGTCCAGGACCTCCTGACCCGCCGCTGCTACGTGACCAGCCAGAACCACGGCTACGCGGTGCGCGAGGACAGCCTGCCCGACACCTGGGAGCCCTGGTTCGTCAACCTCAACGATGGCACCAACGAAGGCCTGCGCGCCCGCAGCCGGCCGTTCTACAGCGTGCAGTTCCACCCCGAGGCGGCGCCCGGCCCGGAAGACACGGGCGCCCTGTTCGACGAGTTCGTGCGCCTGGTCGGCGCCTTGAGGCAGGGCTGAGCGCGATGTTCGGGGGCTATCTGCCGCGCAAGCCGCGCCGCGTGCTGATCCTCGGCTCCGGCGCCCTCCAGATCGGCCAGGCCGGCGAGTTCGACTATTCCGGCTCGCAGGCGATCAAGGCGCTCAGGGAAGAGCGCATCCAGACCGTCCTGATCAATCCCAACATCGCCACCATCCAGACCAGCGACGGATTGGCCGACCGGATCCACTTGCTCGCCGTGACCCCGGAGTTCGTCGAGCGGGTGATCGAAGAGGACGAGGTCGACGCGATCCTCTTGTCGTTCGGCGGCCAGACGGCGCTCAACTGCGGGCTCGAGCTGCACCGCCGCGGCGTGCTCGAGCGCCACGGAGTCCGCGTTCTCGGCACGCCGGTGGAGGCGATCCAGAACACCGAGGACCGCCAGCTCTTCATCGACCGGCTCGCCGAGATCGGCGTCAAGACGGCGCGCAGCATCGCCTGCCATTCCGTCGAGGAGGCCAGGCGCGCGGCCGACGAGATCGGCTTTCCCCTCATGCTGCGCGGCGCCTACGCGCTGGGCGGCAAGGGCAGCAACGTGGTGCGCGAAGCCGGCGAGCTGGACCACGCGCTCAAGCGCTCGTTCGACGGCGGTATCCCGCAGGTTCTGGTCGAGGAGTACCTGCAGGGCTGGAAGGAGATCGAGTACGAGGTGGTGCGCGACGGCCGCGACAACTGCATCACCGTCTGCAACATGGAGAATTTCGACCCGATGGGGATCCACACCGGGGATTCCATCGTCGTCGCGCCGTCCCAGACCCTCACCAACGAGGAATACCAGGGCCTGCGAAGCATCGCCATCAAGACGGTGCGCCATCTCGGCATCATCGGCGAGTGCAACATCCAATACGCCCTCGATCCGGCGAGCGGCGACTACCGGGTGATCGAGGTGAACGCCCGCCTGTCGCGCTCCAGCGCGCTGGCCAGCAAGGCGACGGGCTACCCCTTGGCCTACGTCGCCGCCAAGATCGCGATCGGCTATTCCCTGCCGGAGATCCCCAACGCCATCACCCGCCGGACCACGGCGTTCTTCGAGCCGGCGCTCGATTACCTGGTCTGCAAGGTGCCGCGCTGGGACACCGACAAGTTTCGCGGCGCCTCCTCGCGGATCGGCACCGAGATGAAGAGCGTCGGCGAGGTCATGGCGATCGGCCGCACCTTCCCGGAAGTCATCCAGAAGGCGCTCAGGATGCTCGACATCGGCGTCGACGGACTCGACCCGGAGGCGTTCCGCTTCAAGGACCTCAAGACCGAGATCAAGAACGCGACCACGCTGCGCATCTTCGCCATCGCCCGGGCGCTGCACGAGGGCATGTCGGTCGACGAGGTCCACGAGCTCTCGGGGATCGATCGCTGGTTCCTCGCCGGCATTCAGGAGATCGTCGAGGGCTACGGCCTGCTGCGCCAGGCCGCCCCACCGCTCGCCGAAGCCCCCTTGCGCCGGGTTAAGGCGCTGGGATTCAGCGACCGGGCGATCGACCGCCTGACCGGCCAGCCGTCCGGCGCGGCGCGCGACGCGCGCAAGGCCTTGGGCGTGCGCCCGCAACTCGCCCGGATCGACACCACCGCCGCGGAATTCCCGGCCGAGACCAACTACCTCTACGTCACCTACGGCGCCAGCGTCAGCGAGACGCCGAAAGTCAAGCGGCGCAAGATCATGGTGCTGGGCTCGGGCCCCTATCGCATCGGCTCCAGCGTCGAATTCGACTGGTGCTGCGTCAACGCGATCGAGGCCGCCTCGGAGCTCGGCTACGAGACGATCATGCTGAACTGCAATCCGGAGACGGTGAGCACCGACTACGACGTCTGCGACCAGCTCGTCTTCGACGAGATCACCCTGGAATCGGTGCTCGAGCTTTACGAGGCGGAGAAGCCCGAGGGCGTCGTGCTGTCGATGGGCGGCCAGCTTCCCAACAACCTGGCCATGGGGCTGCATGAGGCCGGCGTGCCGATCCTCGGCACCGGCGCCGAGAACATCGACCGGGCGGAGGACCGCAGCAAGTTCAGCGCCCTCCTCGACCGGCTCGGCGTCGACCAGCCGAAGTGGGCGCATCTGACCGACCTTGCCGACGCCGGCCGGCTGATCGAGGAGCTCGGCGGCTATCCCGTCCTGGTGCGGCCGAGCTACGTCCTGAGCGGCGCCGCCATGAGCGTCGCCAAGGAACCGCACGAAATGGAGCGCATCCTGAGGCGGGCGCTGGCGGTCTCGCCCGAATACCCGGTCGTCATCTCGAAGTTCGAGACCCACGCCCGCGAGGTCGAGATCGACGCCGTGGCCGACGGCGGCCAGCTCGTGCTCTGGGCGATCAGCGAGCACGTCGAGAACGCCGGGGTGCATTCCGGCGACGCCACCCTCGTCCTGCCGCCCCAGACGCTCTATATCGAGACCATCCGGCGGATCAAGAGGATCGCCGCCGACCTCGCGCGCGAGCTCGAGATCACCGGCCCGTTCAACATGCAATTCCTCGCCAAGCGCAACAGCGTCAAGGTGATCGAGTGCAACCTCAGGGCCTCGCGCAGCTTCCCCTTCGTCTCCAAGGCGACCGGCTCCAACTTCGTGGCCGAGGCCGTCAGGCGGATGCTGGGCGTGCGCCAGGCGGTGGTCAACAACAGCCTGGACCTCGACTACGTCGCCGTGAAGGCGCCTAAGTTCTCGTTCGACCGGCTGATCGGCGCCGATCCCATGCTGGGCGTCGAGATGGCGAGCACCGGCGAGGTGGGCTGCTTCGGCGACGACCTGCACGAGGCCTTCCTCCACGCCATGGTCGCAAGCGGCTTCCGCTTCCCCTGCAAGGGCGTCTTGCTGTCGCTGGGGCCGATCGAGGACAAGTACACCCTGGTCGACGAGATCCGGGTGATCGCCGACGAGTTGAAGCTGCCGCTCTATGCGACCGAAGGCACGGCCGAGGCGCTGGCGGCGGTCGGCATTCCCTGCACGCCCGCCTCGAAGCACCAAGCCAACGGCGGCAGCGCGATCAGCCTGATCGACGCGGAGGAGATCGACCTGATCATCAA
>JAWWCG010000404.1:0-4150 GCA_033720555.1 Kiloniellales bacterium
TGCAGAACGCGCGCTTCGGCGCCTGCCTCATGGCGGAGCCGGCGACGGTGGCGGCCGCAGTCGCCGCCATGCGCGCGGCGACCCGCCTGCCGGTCACCGTCAAGACCCGCACCGGCATCGACGACCGCGACACCTACGGGCCCCTGAAGGCCTTCGTGACGGCGGTGGCCGAGGCCGGCTGCCGCAGCTTCGCCGTGCACGCCCGCAAGGCCTGGCTCTCGGGGCTCAGCCCGCGGGAGAACCGCGAGGTGCCGCCGCTCGACCACCCGCGGGTCTACCGGCTGAAGGCCGAGTTTCCCGACCTCGAGATCGTCATCAACGGTGGCATCGCCTCGCTCGACGAGGCCGAGCGCCACCTCGCCCGGGTCGACGGCGCGATGATCGGCCGCGCCGCCTATCAGGATCCCTTCCTGCTGGCCCAGGCGGACCGCCGGATCTTCCGCGCCCGCGCGCCCGCGCCGACGCGCGCCGGCGTGGTGCGCGCGCTCGTCCCCTATGTCGAGGCGCGCTGCGCCGCCGGGGTGCCGGTCAAGTCGGTGACCCGGCACATCCTGGGCCTGTTCAACGGCCAGCCCGGCGCGCGGCTTTGGCGGCGGACGCTGAGCGAGCTAGCCCACCGGCCCGGCGCCGGGCCCGAGGTGATCGAGGCGGCGCTCGCGCGCGTGCTGGCGGCGCAGGAGGCGCGGGCCGGTCACGCGCCCGACGACGCGGGCGCTCGAGCGGCGGCGATGGCGCTCGGTGCCTAGCGCGCCGCGGCGAAGCGGGCCGCGCCGGCCGCGCGCCCGAGCGCGACGACGTCGAGCAGGTCCTGGATTTCCTGCCGGGCGTTGCGGCGGCTCGGGTTGGCGCGCGCCTCGTCCTCGCCGGCCGGCAGGTCGAGCAGCGTCAGGCCGCTGAAGAACAGCTCGCGGTAGACGACGCGCTCGCTGAGGCCCGGCTGCAGGCGAAACCCCATGCGCTCGGCGAGCTGGTCCAGCAGGCCCGCCATGTCGCGGGTGTTGCGGGCGTCGAGCTGGGAGAGGCGGTTGCGCATGACCAGCCAGTCGAGCGGCGCCCGGCCGCCGGCCACCCGGCGCTCGTTCTGCGCCGCGACCATCTCGGCGTAGCGGCTGGGGCCCAGCACCGCCCGGCGGCGCCGGTCGATGCGCGCCAGGGCGTCGATATCGAAGAAGCTGTCGTTGAGCGGCGTGATCAGGGTGTCGGCCCGGCCGTGGCCGAGGGCGCTCAGGTGCCCCTCGCTGCCCGGCGTATCGAGGATCACGAAATCGCAGTCGGCGAGCGCCGCGAAGCCCGCCTCGAGGCGCGCGCGCTCCTCCGCCTCCGCCGCCTCGCGCTCGCGCGCCGCGGCGGGCTCGACGCGCGCCAGGCGCGGCATGGGCAGGTCGCCGCGGCCGGCCTCGCGGGTCGCCCGGCGGTTGGCGAGATAGTGCGAGAGCGTGGCCTGGCGGCCGTCCAGGTCGAGGCAGCCCACCCGGTGGCCCCGGGCCATGAGCCCGATCGCCAGGTGGACGGCGGTGGTCGACTTGCCGGTGCCGCCCTTGAAGTTGCCGACGGTGACGACGGTGGGACGGCGCTCTTGGCGCGGCGCCGCGGCACCGGCGCCCGGGACGCCCGGGACGATCTCGTCCAAGTCCAGGTCGCCGCCGCCCGGGTCGCCCGCACTCGGGTCGCTTTGGCCCAGGGTCTCGGCGAGGCGCCGGATCTCGCTCATGCCCGGCTGGGAATAGGCGCCGCCGGCCCGCCCCATGACGCAGGCGATGCGCAGCAGCCGCCGCGCCGCGTCCGGGTCGCCGCGGAAAGGCCGCACCGCCTTCAAGGCCTGGGCGCGGCCGTCCGCCGGGTCGGCGCGGATAGTCTCGGCGTAGACGCGAAACAGGTCGGCCGCCTCGTGGACGTCGAACGAGGCCAGCGGCTCGACCTTGGTCAAGAGGTCGTCGAGGCGGCTGCGCTCGGCGAAGCTCACCTCGCCGTCGGCGGTCGCGACCAGCGCCGAGGCGGCCATGGCGGCGTCGACGAAGGCCCGCTCGCCGCCCCGCCCGGCGGGGCCGAAGAAGGATTCCGATAGCTTGTCGAGCAGGCTCACAGGCGGCGGCGAACCCGGACCGGAACACGCGACCGTCGCCGCCCGCCCGGCCCCTCGGGGTGGTCCCTGCGCGCCGAGGATCATAGCGCCGCGCCCGCGCCATCACGAAGGCTTTGGGCCCGTGGCGCTAAGGGCTTGAATTCGTTGCGGACTATCGGCGCGCCGGGGCGCGGCATGCCGCTCGGGGTGGCGGCCCGGCGGCGACTCGGTGGAGACTCGGTGGCGACTCGGTGGCCACTCGTTGGCGACTTGGCGATGACTGGCGGGGGGCGGGTCAATCCACGTGCAGGGTGCCGTCGGGCCGGAAGGCGTGGAACACGAAGGCGAAGGTGAGGTCGTAGGCCACGTCTTGCGGGCCGTCGGCGGTGCGGCGTCGCACCACCACGTTGCCGACGTCGCGGCCCTCGGCGATGCTGCGGGTATCGAGCGCCGAGGCCTGGCCGGGCTGCCAGGCGAGGGAGAGGTCGCCGGCCTCGATGCGGCCGCGCGCGCGCAGCAGGTCGAGCGCCCAGGCCTGATCGCCGACGGCCACCACCCGGGCGAGCGGCGCGATCCCCTCGGGATAGTCGCCGCGGTAGAGGAACGGGGCGGGCGCGCTGTCGTAGCCGACGTAGGGGTTCTGGCCGTAGGGCCGCAGGGTCGGGTCCGCGGGCACCAGGACCCGGCCGTCGGGATGGCGCGCGGCGAAGCGCGCCCAGGATTCGAGCCGCGAGGGCAGCACCCGCAGTTGCTTGCCGGTCTGTTCGCCGACGATGGCGACGCCGAGAAACTGCTGCCACCAGCTTTCGGTCGCCCGGTCGTACATCACCAGGTCCGAGTGGCGCAGCTTGCCGGTCACGCCGAACTCGGTGGCGACGCCGTCGACCCGGCGGTCGTAGACGATGGCGGAATTGCACAGCGGGCAGAAGGTGACCGCCACCGGAACGCCGCCCACCACGTCGTTGCAGATCTCGTGCCAGGTCAGGACCCGCAGCGGATAGGCCCGGGCGTCGCCGTCGATGGCGAGCCCGACCACCGGCTCCTGGGGCGCCAGATGGTCCGCCTCGGCGACCGGCACGAACATCGGCTCGTCGATCGAGGGAATGCCGTCCTTGGGCGGGCCGCCGCTCAGGATCTCGGCGAGGTCGACGCTCGCCTTGGAGAAATCCGTGCGCGGCCATTCCGCGCGCCAGCGCTCGGGCGCGGCCGCCGCGTCGGAGGCCAAGCCCCCGGCGCCCGCGACAGCGGCCAGAACCAGGCCCGCGAGCCCGGCGCGACAGGATGTCGGGACCGTCATGGGTCCAGTATCGGCGCGGCCCCTTGTGGCGGCTAGTCACAATGGGTTGAGAAGGGGGTGAGCGGGGGGAGAGCGGGAATGGGTGGGGGTGAGCGGAACGCGCGCGCGCCCGGCGCGCCAACGGCGTCCCGCGGCAGGCCTAAACCGCTAGCTCGCGAGGCGGGCCTCGCCGGCCCGGCCAAGCTGACCGTCGGGGTTGCCGGCGCGCCGGCGGCGGTTGGCGACCATGCGGTCGTGGAGCGCGTCCACCATGGCGCTGGCGGTCTTCTCGAACAGGAAGGGCAGGACGGCGTGCACCGCGCAGGCGAGCCCGGCCAGGAAGAGCCGCAGCGCGAAGCCGCCGGCGGCCGCCATGTGCTCGCCATAGGTCTCGTCGACCGAGGCCGGGTGATCGCGGAACAGGGCCTTCAACATGGGGGTCTCTCCAATGGCTCGAGATGTGCCGGGGAGACTATATCGTCGGGCGGGGAAAATGTTTGCAAAGATCCTGATTTTTCGCGATATATTGGAAAATAGTTCTATTATAGGTAAATTTCTGCCATACAGATACTATGGACGAGATAGATCGCAGAATTTTGGCCTGCCTGCAGCAGGACGCGACCCTGCCGGTGGCCGAGGTGGCGGCCCGGGCGGGCCTGTCGACCAGCCCATGCTGGCGGCGGATCCAGAACCTGGAGAAGGCGGGGGTGATCCAGCGTCGCGTGGCGCTGCTCGACCCGGCGAAGATGAACGTCGGCGTCACCGTCTTCGTGCGCGTCAAGACCAGCCAGCACAACCCGGACTGGCTCGAA
>JAWWCG010000405.1:0-4140 GCA_033720555.1 Kiloniellales bacterium
CGCACGCCGTCGATCTCCTTGACGTGCTCGGTGAAGAACTCGGCGATGTCCTCGTAGGCCGACCAATTGACCGGCACGCCGAGATCGTAGCCGTAGATCTCCTTGAACTGGGCCTGCAGGTCCTCGCGGTCGAACCAGTCCTTGCGGAACCAGTAAAGATTCGCGAACTGCTGGTCGGGGAGCTGGTAGAGCTTGCCGTCCGGCCCGGTGGTGAAGGACTTGCCGATGAAGTCGTCGACGTCGAGCGTCGGCGAGGTGACCTCGGCGCCCTCGCCGGCCATCCAGTCGGTCAGGTTGACCGCGAGCTGCAGGCGGGAGTGGGTGCCGATCAGGTCGGAATCGTTGATGTAGGCGTCGTAGAGGTTGCGCTGGGTCTGCATCTGGGTCTGGACCGCCTGCACCACCTCGCCCTCGCCGAGCAGCTGGTGGTTCACCCGGATGCCGGTGATCTCCTCGAAGGCCTGGGTGAGCACCTTCGATTCGTACTCGTGGGTCGGAATGGTCTCCGAGAGCACGTTGATCTCCATGCCCTGGAACGGCTCGGCGGCCTGGATGAACCACTCCATCTCCTGGAGCTGCTCTTCGCGGCTGAGCGTCGAGGGCTGGAACTCGTCGTCGACCCATTTCTCCGCCTCCGCCATGCCGGCGAGGCTCGGCGGGGCCCAGGCCATCGCCGAAAGCGCGGCCGCGGCCGCCAGAAGTCTCAGTCTCATTGGATTCCTCCCATGTCGTGGCCCTGTTGTGCCAGGTCGTGGCGTTCTTGATTGCTCGGCTGCTTGGGCGTCGCCGGATTCATTCGAACTTGATACGAAACCAAAACGAAAGTCAATCGCAACTTGTCGGTCGGCCATGGAATTTCGCCTCGTCTCGCCTCGTCTCGCCTCGTCTCTCCTCATCTCGTCGCGCCTAGCTCCGCGTCGCGGTCTCGATCAGCTCGATGTCCTTGTCGCGGCAGATCTGCCGCACCTTGGCGAGCGGGCAGCGGTCGGTGACGAAGACGTCGATCTGCTCGAGGTGGGCGATGCGCACCGGCGCGGTGCGTTCGAACTTGGTCGAATCGGCGACCAGGATCACCTTGCGCGCGTTCGCTATGATGGCCTGCGCCACCTTCACCTCCCGGTAGTCGTAATCGAGCAGGGCGCCCTCCTCGTCGATGGCCGAGGTGCCGATGATGGCAAAGTCCACCTTGAATTGACGAATTAATTCGACCGCCGCCTCGCCGACGATGCCGCCGTCGGCGGCGCGCACCACGCCGGCGGCGATGATCACCTGGATCTGGGGATAGGCCCGCATCTCGCTGGCGACGTTGATGTTGTTGGTGATCACCATGAGGCCGTTGTGCTGCAGCAGGGCGCGCGCGACCGCCTCGGTCGTGGTGCCGATGTTGATGAAGAGGGAGGCGTTGTCGGGGATCCGCGCGGCGGTCGCCTGGCCGATCGCGATCTTTTCGTCCGAGGCGATCAGCTTGCGGGCGTCGTATTGCAGGTTCTCGATGCCCGAGGAGAGGATGGCGCCGCCGTGCGTGCGGGCGAGCAGGCGGCGGCCGCAGAGGTCGTTCAGGTCCTTGCGGATGGTCTGCGGCGTGACCCGGAAGCGCTCGGCCAGCTCCTCGACCGTGACCCGGCCGGATTGGCGCGCCAGTTCGACGATTTCGTTCAGGCGGTCGGACTGCATCTTTTGAGACTGCATCGTAGGAGACTGCATCTCATGACCCGCTTCGGCCGCGTGCCTGCGACAGCCTTGGCATGGCCCGTCGCTCTTCGGACTAGGCGCGCCACGGGCCGGCCCTCACTTGGCCGCGGCGGCCGCGCCCTGGGGCCGGCGCGCTTGCATCCAGGCCGCGAGCTCGGTCATCTCCTCGGCGCTCAGCTTGAGGCCGAGCTTGGTGCGCCGCCAGGCGACGTCCTCGGCGTCGGCCGCCCACTCGCGGGCCATCAGCCAGGCCACCTCGCGCGCGTAGAGCCCGTGGCCGAAGTGCCGGCCGAGATCCTGGAGCGAGGCGGCGTCGCCCAGGAGCTCGAGGCTCTCGGTGCCGTAGTGGCGAACCAGGCGGGCGGCCAGGTCGTCCGGCAGGTAGGGATGGCCCGCGCGCAGCCGGGCGCGCAGCTCGGCGGCGCCGGTCGCGGCGAAATCGCCGCCCGGCAGCGGCGCGCTCGCGGTCCACGCCGGCGTGCGCCGGCCGAAGTGGTCCTCCACGCGGCGCATCACCGTCTCGGCGAGCCGCCGGTAGGTGGTGATCTTGCCGCCGAAGATGTTGATCAGCGGCGGCGCGGCGGCGTCCGCCTCGGTCTTGACGACGTAGTCGCGGGTCGCCTGCTGCGCCGCCGTGGCGCCGTCGTCGAACAGCGGCCGCACGCCCGAATAGCTCCAGACGATGTCGTCGCGCGCGAGCGGCGCGCGGAAATATTCGTTGGCCGACGCGATCAGGTAGTCGATCTCCTCGTCGGAGATCGCGGCCGCGCCCGGGTCGGCGGCGTAGTCGCGGTCGGTGGTCCCGATCAAGGTGTAGTCGGCCTCGTAGGGAATCGCGAAGATGATCCGCTTGTCGGCGTTCTGAAAGATGTAGCAGCGGTCGTGGTCGTAGAGCCGCTTGACCACGATATGGCTGCCCTGGACCAGGCGCACGTTGGCCGGGCGGTTGCGGGCGAAGACGTCCTTCAGGACGGCGTCGACCCAGGGGCCGGCGGCATTGACGACCAGGCGGGCGCGCACCTGTTCGCGCTTTCCGGTCCCGGTGTCCTCGAGGTCAATCCGCCAGGCCTGTCCCTCCGCCCGCACCGAGACCACCCGGGTTCGGGTTCGAATGTCGGCGCCGCGGGCGCTGGCGTCGCGGGCGTTCAGCACCACCAGCCGGGCGTCGTCGACCCAGCAGTCGGAATACTCGAAACCGCGCCGGCAGCCGGGCTTCAGGGGTTGTCCGACGAGGTCGCGCGTCAGGTCGAGCGTTCGGGTCGCCGGCAGCAGCTTGCGGCCGCCCATGTGGTCGTAGATGAACAGGCCGAGGCGCAGCAGCCAGGCTGGGCGGAGGCCGCGGTGGTGCGGCAGCACGAAGCGCAGGGGCCAAATGACGTGCGGCGCGATCGACCAAAGCTTCTCGCGTTCGATCAAGGCCTCGCGCACCAGGTGAAACTCGAAGTACTCGAGATAGCGCAGGCCGCCGTGGACCAGCTTGGTCGACAGGGACGAGGTCCCGCTCGCCAGGTCGTTCATCTCGCACAGGCAGACCGAATAGCCGCGTCCGGCAGCGTCGCGGGCGATGCCGCAGCCGTTGATGCCACCGCCGACAATGAAGATGTCGTAGCGGTCCGGCATGACCGCTTCCCCCTTCCGCGCCCTCGATTGAATATCGCTTTAGGTGCGTTATAGATCAAATTCGAAATTAAAAGAAAACAAATTTGCCGAGGCCGCCGGGATGGCGCGGAACGGCCCATGCGGCGGCCCATGCGGCGCTCCGTTCGCGGGCGGCCCGTTCTGGGGCGGCCGATTCGGGGGCGGCCGATTCGGGGCGGCCGATTCGGGGGCGGGGCCCGTCGACCCAGCGTGGGGGCAGGGCCCGTCGACCCGACGCGGGGGTCCGGTCGATCCGGACCCATCCCGCCGGATTTGTGCTAAATGCCCGGCTTAAGTCTTACCTAACTCTCATGACGTAAAACCGGATGCCTTGGCAAAGACGGCGAACGGGGATGACCCTCGTAATGCAGAGATGTCTGGTCAGATTCCTGAAGGACGAGAGCGGCGCCACCGCGATCGAGTACTCTTTGATGCTCGGCCTCGTGGTGCTGGCGATCGTGGCTTCGGTTGAGTTGCTGAGCGACAGCCTCAGCAACATGTACCTCTACGTATCCAGCAGCGTCACCGGCGCCGTCGACGGCGGCTGAGGCGCGGCGGACGCGGGGGGTCTTCGCGCCGCTTCCAATCCCTATCGCGACGGACCGGCAGGGCGCGCCTTGCGCCGGGCCCGGCGGCGTTGAAATTCCGGCATCGGCCTGGGATAACAACGCGGCTCGCCCGCGAGCCGAATCCTCGAGAACGGCATCCCCGATGGAGGCTGTGGTGGACGAAGCGGCTCAGATCCAGCTCGATTTTTTGCGCAAGGCCCTGCACGAGCAAGGCAAGCGGGTCGACGACGTGGAACAAGCC
>JAWWCG010000406.1:0-4135 GCA_033720555.1 Kiloniellales bacterium
AGCGACAGGAGGATCGCGCCACAGGTCACCAAGCGTGTCATCTACGAGCCTTCTTACTCAGCGGCATCCCCCCGGCTGCCTCGATGGCCCATCCTAGCACAGAAGGCCTGGGCTCACAGACGCGGCGAAGGCTGCCCCCCGATGAGGGATACGCGGGGCCGCGGCGCGAGCATCCCCGTCGGCCCGGCGCCCGCCCGCCGGGAATTCGCTGCCGGCTCTCTGCCGATTCGCTGGCCACTTTGCGCCGGCGCAGCCCGCGGTTAGCCTGAGGGCCGTCGCGCAAGACTGGCGCGCCGCCAGGACAGGAAGAGGCTCGCCATGGCGCCCAAGATCGACCCCGAACGCCTGTTGACCGACCTGAGGACGCTGCGCTCGTTCGGCGCCTGCGGCACCGGCGTGGTGCGCCCGGCCTTCTCGGAGACCGACATGGCGGCGCGGCGCTGGCTCGCCGGGCGCATGGCCGAGGCGGGCCTCGACGCCAGGATCGACGGCGTCGGCAACGTCGTCGGCCGTTCGCCCAACGAGGGGGCGGCGCTGCTCATGGGCTCGCACACCGACACCCAGCTCCGCGGCGGCTGGCTCGACGGCGCGCTCGGCGTGATCTACGCCCTGGAGGCGGCCCGCGCCCTGGCCGAGGACGCGGAAAGCGCGCGCCTGCCCCTCGACATCGGCTCGTGGATGGACGAGGAAGGCAGCTACCTCGGCTGCCTCGGCTCGGCCTCCTTCACCGGGACGACGAGCGACGAGGAGATTCGCGCCGCCACCGACCACGACGGACGCAGCGTGGCCGAGGCCCTGGCCGCCGCGGGGCTCGGCGAGGCGCCGCCGGCCCGGCTAGATCCGGCGCGCCACCGCGCCTACCTCGAGGCCCACATCGAGCAGGGCCCGGTCCTCGAGACCGCCGGCCTGCGCCTCGGCGTGGTCACCTCGATCGTCGGCGTGCGCACCTTCACCCTCACCTTCCGCGGCCAACAGAACCACGCCGGAACCACGCCCATGGCGCTCCGGCGCGACGCCGGCGACGCCCTGATCGCGGTGGCCGCGGAGGCCCGCACGGCGATGCGCGCGCTGCTGGGCGAACGCACGGTCTTCACCATCGGCCGGGTCGCCTTCGACCCCGGCGCCGATTCGATCATTCCGGGCAAGGCCGAGATGACCCTGCAGATCCGCGACGCCGACGAAGCCCAGCTCGACCGCATGGCGGACGCCCTGGGCGCGCTGGTCGCGGCGGCGCGCGCGGCCCATCCGGTCGAGATCGATCTCGTGGAAAGCAGGAGCGGCCTCGCGGGCGCGCTGATGGACGAGGGCCTGCAGGCCCACCTGGCCGCCGCCGCCGAGCGGCACGCCCCCGGCGCCTGGATGAAGCTGCCGAGCGGCGCCGCCCACGACGCCCAGGTCTTCGCCCGGCGGCTACCGGCGGCGATGCTGTTCGTGCCCAGCATCGGCGGGATCAGCCACGACTTCGCCGAGGACACCGCCGAGGCCGACATCGTGCTCGGCTGCCAGGTCCTGGCGAGCGCCGCGGCGAGCCTCCTGGCGGAGCTGAACGCGAGCTAGGGCGCGCGGCGCCGGCGCGGGCTCGCGTCAGTCGACGGCCTGAGCCGTCAGGAAGACCGACTTCTCCAAAGCAGCGAAAAACTGCTGATAGGGTTCTGGGTCCTCGACCGGCGTGATGTTGTATTGCGCGTTGGCCCTGACGATGAGCTGGCTCTCGCCGCGCGGCCGCACGGTCACGGTCATCCGCAGTTGATAGCCGTCGAGCTTGGTTCCGCTCACCGAGCCCAGGGTCGCGTCGGCCTTGTCGACCACGAAGGACAGGTCCTGCAGGGTCGAGATGATGGTGCGCAGCATCCGATCGCGATCCGTCGTGTCGAAGGCGCGGGACTGGATTTGCCTGAGGGCGAGCTGGCTTTCCGAGGTGGCCAGGGCCTGTTGGCGAGAATCCGTCTGGCAGGCGGCCAACAGCATGGTCGGAAGCAGCAAGACCACGACGGTGCGAAGCAGTTTTCGAGACATGGCTTAAAGCTCCTGCGCTTCCAGGAAGACTGCCTTGGACAGCTTGCTGAAGAATTCCTGGTACATTTCGGGGTCGTCCAACGGTTCGGTTTGGGACACCTTTCCTTGGGTGTCCCAGACGATCCGCTGCATGGTGAGCCGAACCGCATAGCCGTTGCGGTCCGCCAGCTTGCGCGTGATCACGGCCGCCCGGATCTTCTGTTCGTCGTCCCACGGCATCGCCACGCCCAAGAGCGCGGCCATGACGATCGACGCGGCCACCTGGTCGGCTTCAGTTGCATCGCGGTCCTTGGAGCCGACGATGACGCCCAGCTCGACCTCGCTTTCGTCCAGATTGAACCCGAGGTCCTGGAGCAGCGCCGCCGAGGCCGACAGCAGTTCGGTCTCGTCGTTGGTCTCGAACACCCGCGTCTGGGTCTGGCGGCGGTCGAGCGAGTCGGGAGAAAGCTGCAGCGCCTCCTGCGGGATGGACTGCGCGCAGGCGCCGAGAACCACGGCGCAGAGCACGCTTGCGATCAGAGTCTTCGCGGATTTAAGCATCGCCCGTCCACCCCTAGAACGTCGACGTGTGATAGGCGAAGTCCCGCACCGTGCCCTGTTCGTTGAACTTGATGACGACGGTGAGGGTCTTCTGCGTGGTCGAGCTGGCGCCGTCACTGGAGCTGTAGCCGGCGCTGCCGGCGCCGCCGGCGAGGCCATTACCGACCAAGGCGCCGCCGAGGATCAGCGCGCTGACGCCGCCGGAGCTGGTCGAATAGGCGCGGTTCGTCGAGATGCGGTCGTAGACCCAGACCTCGCGGCGCTGCTCGTCGGTGGTGACGATGTTCGGCGCGCCCAGCACGCTCGCCACCTCGCCGCCGGACATACCGACCCGAATCTCGCGCTGGACCGTCCCGACGGTCAGCTTGTCGGCGCCGGCATTGGCGGCTTCGACGTCGGCAGCGTGCTGTTGGGCCGATTGACAGCCGGAGACCGTCAGAAGCGCCACCACGCCGCCGATCAACAAAAGCGACGGTCTCATCTTGCCCTCCAAACAACGTTAAATTTTCAAATCAATGCCCGCTCGTCCCATCCGCTCGCGGAACGAACTCGCGGAGGCATTGGGATATCTCGCTTAAATAACTGAATTTTATATTAAACACGCAATCAGCGAGGCCGGCCTTGAGCCGTGACGTGCGGTTTTAACAAGTTGTGGTCGATATCCAGTAAATGCCGTCGCCAGGCGCTGGCGGCCCGCTCGTCGATGCTTTGCCGGCCGCCTGGGCGATCCTGGCGTCGGGCTTGATTCGCACGTGAAACCGGGCGTAAGAGCAAGGTGTGAGGCTTCGCCGATGGGTACTCTGGTCGTCGCGCACGCGCGTGACGGCGCTCGACGGGACGGAGGGGAGCCAAGCGATGTTCAAACTCACGCGCTGCGCGCCGCGGCTCCTGGTGCTGGCGGTGCTGGCCCTGGGGTTCGCGGGCTGCACCCAGACCAAGACCTTCGTTCACGACCGAGTCCCGAAATCGCCGGCGGGTGGCGTCGACGTCCTGCTGCTGGAGCCCGACGTCCAACTGTCGGAGCTCAGCGCCGGCGGCATCGCCTTCCCCAAGGCCGACTGGACCGAGCAGGGCCGCGCGAACGTCCACGCCGCCCTGGTGCGGATCATGGGGCGGAAGAACGCCCGGCTGGTCTACTACGAGCCGCCCGGGGCGGTCGCGCTCGACGACCCCTACACCCAGATCCTGAAGCTTCACGAGGCGGTCGGCGCCGAGATCCTGGCGGACAAGTATAGCCGGGGCTCGCTGCTCGCCCTGCCGACCAAGAAGGACAAGTTCGACTGGACGCTCGGACCCGACGTCCGCTATCTGCGCGAGGCCTATGCCGCCGATTACGCCCTCTTCGTCTATTTTCGCGACAGCTTCGCCAGCGGCGGGCGGGTGGCGATGATGGCGGTGCTGGCGATGGCGGGCGTCGCGCTGCCGGGCGGCTTGCAGGTGGGCTACGCCTCGCTGGTCGACCTCAACAGCGGCGACATCCTGTGGTTCAACGTCCTGTCCAGCCAGGCCGGCGACCTGCGGGACCCCGAGTCCGCCGTCGAATCGACCGAAAACCTGTTGGACGAACTGCCGCTATGAC
>JAWWCG010000407.1:0-4106 GCA_033720555.1 Kiloniellales bacterium
CGACTACATCTGCGCCGAGAGCGCCCGAAAACTGCAGGACCTGGCCTGCGACCGGGGCGCGGCGGTGGGCTACGGCATCCTGACCTGCGAGAACGAGGAGCAGGCCTGGGCGCGCGCCCGCCTCGACGGCCGCGACAAGGGCGGCGAGGCGGCGCGCGCCTGCCTCGCGATGATCGCCGTGAACCAGCGCTTTGCGGGCCGGCGGGATTGAGGCCGTGAGCGGCGACGGCGAATCGCTTGAAGGGCGGAAACCGAGCGCCGCCGCGCGGACCGCCGCGCGCCTGGCGGCGGTTCAGGCGCTCTATCAGATGAAGATCACCGGCGAGGACGCGCCGTCGGTGATCGACGACTTCCTGACCCATCGCCTGGCGGGGCAGGGGCCGGAGGGCGAGGCGGTCCGGCTCGACGCGGCGGACCGGGAGTTCTTCAGCGAGCTGGTGGCGGGCGTGGCGCGGGAGTCCGGCGACCTCGACGACATGCTGACGGCGGTGCTCGCCGAGGCCTGGCCGGTCGAGCGCCTGGAGTCCCTGCTCCGGCTGATCCTGGCCTGCGGCGCCTACGAGTTGGGCCACCGGCCGGAGATTCCGGCGCGGGTCGCGGTCTCCCAGTATGTCGACCTCGCCCACGCCTTTCTCGACGACAAGCAGACCGCCATGACCAACGGCGTGCTCGACCGCCTGGCCCGGCACATGCGCCCGGAGGAGTTCGCGGGCGAGGTCTTGCCGGACCTGGCGGACTGAGAGGGTGGCTGAGCGGCCGGTTGATCGGCCGACCGCTTGGCCAAGCGATCGCGGAGGCGACAGCGCGTGCGCGGTGAATTCGAGCTGATCGCGGCCTATTTCGCGCCCCTGGCCGGCGGGGCGGCGGGCGCCCTCGGCCTCACCGACGACGCCGCGCTGCTGGCGCCGCCCGAAGGGTGCGACCTGGTGCTGGCGGCCGACGCCATGATCGAGGGCGTCCATTTCCTGGCGGACGAACCGGCCGACCTGGTGGCGCGCAAGCTGCTGCGGGTCAATCTGTCCGACCTGGCGGCCATGGGGGCCCGGCCGCTCGGCTACCTGCTGACGGCGGCCTGGCCCGAAAGCACGGAGGAAGCCCGGATCGCCCGTTTCGCCGAGGGCCTGGCCGAGGATCAGGCGATCTTTCCGGTCCGTCTCCTGGGCGGCGACACGACCCGCACGCCGGGGCCTCTGGCGCTCTCGCTGACCGCGGTCGGCGCGGTGCCGGCCGGGCGCAGCCTGCGGCGCGGCGGGGCGCGCGCCGGCGACCTGGTGTTCGTCTCCGGCACCATCGGCGACGCGGCGCTGGGGCTCAAGGTCCTCACCGGCGCGCTGAGGGTGGCGGACGAAGGCGATCGGGCGGCGCTGGTCGCGCGCCATCGGCTGCCCGAGCCGCGGCTCGCCCTGGGTGAGGCCCTGCTGGAGGCCGGCCTCGCCACCGCGGCGATCGACGTGTCCGACGGCCTGGTCGCCGATGTCGGCCACATCGCCGAGACCTCGGGCCTGGCGGCGCGGATCGAGGCCGCCGCGGTGCCTTTGTCGGCGGCGGCCGGGCGGGCGCTGGCCCGCGATCCGGCCCTGGGCGCGGCGATCTACGGCGGCGGCGACGATTTCGAGCTCGCCTTCGCGGCGCCGCCCGAACGGGCCGACGCGCTCGCCGATCTGGCCGGCCGGCTGGGCCTGGCGATCACCCGCATCGGCGAGCTGACGGCCGGCGCGGGAGTCCGGCTGGTCGACGAGTCCGGCCAGGAGGTGGCGCTGTCGGCGGCCGGCTGGACCCATTTTTGAGGCGCCGGCGGCGGTCCGGCCGCGACCGACCGCCGGGATGCCGGCCCGCCTCGCACGCCTTGCCTTAGCCCGACGGGTCTGGCATTTTCCGCGCGCTTTTGCGGGGCCGCGCTGCGGCGCCTCTCAAGCGCCGTGCCGCGGTGCGACGAAACGACGCGAACGAACGGCGTGACGCCGGCGCCGCGGGGCAATGCGAGTTTTGGGGCAATCCTCCTATCCGAAGCCGGTTGGTTTCGGGCCAGCGAAGAAAACTGGGGAAATCGAAAAATGGCGGCGCAGTTGATCTTTGTCATCTTGTGCGGATTCGTGGCCGTGGGTTACGGCGTTTGGGCGTCGCGGACGATCCTGGCTGCGAGCGCGGGCAGCGAACGCATGCAGGAAATCTCGGCCGCGGTCCAGGAAGGCGCCCGCGCCTATCTGAACCGGCAGTACACCACCATCGCCGTGGTCGGCGCGGGGATCTTCGTGATCCTGTGGCTGCTGCTCGGTCTGCACGCCGGGATCGGCTATCTGATCGGGGCCATCCTGTCGGGCGCCGCCGGCTACATCGGCATGCACATCTCCGTGCGCTCCAACGTTCGCACCGCCGAAGCCGCCCGCCACGGGCTCGCCCAGGGCCTCGGCATCGCCTTCCGCGCCGGCGCGGTGACCGGCATGCTGGTCGCCGGCCTCGCGCTCTTGGCGGTCGCCGGCTACTACGCGGCCCTGCTGACGGTCGGGGCCGAGGGGCGCACGCTGATCGACGCCCTGGTCGGCCTGGCGTTCGGCGCCTCGCTGATCTCGATCTTCGCGCGGCTCGGCGGCGGCATCTTCACCAAGGGCGCCGACGTCGGCGCCGACCTGGTCGGCAAGGTCGAGGCGGGGATCCCCGAAGACGACCCGCGCAACCCGGCGGTCATCGCCGACAACGTGGGCGACAACGTGGGCGACTGCGCCGGCATGGCCGCCGACCTCTTCGAGACCTATGTCGTCACCGTGGTGGCCACCATGGTGCTCGGCTCGATCCTGTTCGCCGGCACCGAGGCGCTTGCCGACTTCATGATCTATCCCTTGACGATCGGCGCCATCTGCATCCTCACCTCCGTCGCCGGCACGTTTTTCGTGCGCCTGGGCAGCTCGCAAAACATCATGGGCGCGCTCTACAAGGGCCTCATCGCCACCGGCGTGCTGTCCGCGATCGGACTGCTGCCGGTCACCTGGCTGATCATCGGCTTCGGTGATCTCGGCGGCTCGGGCATTACCGGCTGGGCGCTCTACCTCTGCGGCCTGATCGGCCTGGTCGTGACCGGGCTGATCGTCTGGGTGACCGAGTACTACACCGGCACCGACCACCGCCCGGTGCGCATGGTGGCGAAGGCCTCGGTGACCGGCCACGGCACCAACGTGATCCAGGGGCTCGCGGTCTCGATGGAGGCGACCGCGGTGCCGGCGATCATCATCTGCGTGGCCATCGTGCTCACCCACCTGCTGGCCGGCTTGCTCGGCATCGCGGTGGCCGTGACCGCCATGCTGGCGCTGGCGGGCATGGTGGTCGCCCTCGACGCCTACGGGCCGGTGACCGACAACGCCGGCGGCATCGCCGAGATGGCGCAGCTCGACGAGTCGGTGCGCAAGACCACCGACGCGCTCGACGCGGTGGGCAACACCACCAAGGCGGTCACCAAGGGCTACGCCATCGGCTCGGCCGGCCTCGGCGCCCTGGTGCTGTTCGCGGCCTATACCCAGGATCTGCGCTACTTCGCCTCGGACCCGGCGAGCTTCCCCTATTTCCAAGGCATCGAGATCGACTTCTCGCTGTCCAATCCCTTCGTGGTGGTCGGCCTCTTCGTCGGCGGCCTGCTGCCCTATCTGTTCGGCGCGCTCGGCATGATGGCCGTCGGCCGGGCCGCCGGCGCGGTGGTGATCGAGGTGCGCCGGCAGTTCAAGGAGATCGCCGGCATCATGGAAGGCACCGGCAAGCCGGAGTACGGGCGCTGCGTCGACATGCTGACCAAGGCCGCCATCAAGGAGATGATCATTCCCTCGCTCATGCCGGTGTTGGCGCCGATCGTGCTCTACGGAGTGATCCTGGCGATCGCCGGCAAATCGGCCGCCCTCTCGGCGGTGGGGGCGATGCTGCTCGGGGTGATCGTGACCGGCCTGTTCGTCGCCATCTCGATGACCGCCGGCGGCGGCGCGTGGGACAACGCCAAGAAGTACATCGAGGACGGCAACTTCGGCGGCAAGGGCTCGGAAGCCCACAAGGCGGCGGTGACCGGCGACACGGTGGGCGATCCCTACAAGGACACCGCCGGCCCGGCGGTCAATCCGATGATCAAG
>JAWWCG010000408.1:0-4094 GCA_033720555.1 Kiloniellales bacterium
AAGGCGGTCGCCTGGATGTCGAGCGGCAGGTCGACGTGGGGCGTCTCGCCGGCGAGATAGGCGACCAGGGAATCGAGCGCCGGGCCGACCCCGGCGTCGTCGCGCTCGATCGAGTCGGCCTCGGGGAACTCGGCCGCGAGTGCGGCGACCAGGCGCGCGTCGTCCTCGCCCAGAGAGACGAAGCAGACCCCGGCGCGGGTCGCCGCCACCAGCAAGCGGCCGAGCGGCGAATCGACCACGGCGTAGACGATGCGCGCGCCCTTGCCGCCGCGCGCGTAGGTGGCCGGCGTCATGCCGAGCTGCTGGCTGGCCACCTCGTAGACCCGGCTGGAGGAGCCGTAGCCGGCCTCGTAGGTGGCGCCGGCGATCGAATCGCCCTGGCGGAGCTGGCGGCGGAACTGGCCGCTGCGCCGGGCGTCGGCATAGTCGCGCGGCGAGACCCCCATGACCTTGCGGAACAGCCGCTGCAGGTGCCAGGGGCTGACGCCCAGGCGCTCGCCCAGCTCGCCCAGGGTGACGCGCTCGCCGGCGCGCTCGTCGAGATAGGCGCAGGCGCGGCGGACCAGGGCGACCTGGCGCCGGCCGGCGGTCTGCGTCGCGGCCTGCTCGGCGGCCTTGTCGTCAGCCTTGGTGTCGGCAGGGGCGGCCCTTGTCTCTGCCCGTGTCTCTGCCCGTGTCTCGGCCTTTGTCTCGGGAGCGGTCATCTGCACGTCCATGGCGCGTCGGTCCTCATCGGTGTTCTCTTCCCCACGATATAGGCATGGCCCCGGGCCCCCTTCTATCCGAAGCTTGCGCCGGCTAACGTGGCTGGCGGCCGCGCGCCGTAGCGCCAACCAGGGGCGACGCGATGAAGATCCTGCAAGTCACCGACACCCACGTGGTCGCCGACGGCCGGACGATCTACGGCCTCGATCCGCGGGCGCGGCTCGAAGCCTGCGTCGCCCACGTCAACGCCCGTCACGCCGACGCCCACCTCTGCGTCGTGAGCGGCGACCTGACCGACGACGGCCGGCCCGCCTCCTATCGCGTCCTCATGGCGGTGCTGGACGGCCTCCGGGTGCCCTACCGCCTGATGGCCGGCAATCACGACGACCGGGCGGCGCTGCTCGCCGCCTTTCCCGAGCTGCCGCGCGATGCCGACGGCTTCGTCCAGTCGGCCGTGGAGACGCCCGCCGGGCGCCTGCTGCTGCTCGACACCGTCGAGCCCGGCAGCCACGGCGGCAGCTATTGCGCGCGGCGCGGCGCCTGGCTCGCCGAGCAGATCGCGGCCGCCGGCGACCGGCCGGTCTATCTCTTCATGCATCATCCGCCGTTTCCCGTCGGCCTGCCGTCGATGGACCGCATGCGGCTCGCCGATCCCCGGCACCTGGCCGCCGCGATCGACGGCCGGCCCGCGGTGCGCCACATCTTCTTCGGCCACGTCCATCGGCCGGTGAGCGGAAGCTGGCGCGGCATCCCGTTCTCCGCCCTGCCGAGCACGGTGCACCAGGTGGCGCTCGACCTCGAGACCGTGTCGCCGGTTCCCAAGACGCGCGAGCCGCCGGCCTACGGGGTAATCCTGCTGACGCCGGAGCAGACCTTGGTGCACGTGAGCCCCTTCCTCGCCGACGCGTCGACCCGCCTGGAGGCGAGCGCAGAACCGCCGCCGCCGCCGCGCCCGGCTATGCGGTGACCAGCTTCACCTTTCGCCCCGGCGCCAGCGCCTCGCCCTCGCGCAGTCCGTTCAGGACCCGGAGCAAGTCCAGGGACTCCTCGCCCAGCGGCATGCGCTGCGCGAGGCTTTCGGGCGTGTCGCCGGGCTGGACCTGGTAGATCTCGATCCGGTAGGGCTCCAGCTCGGCCAGCTCGCCGGCGCTCAGCGGCCGGAAACTGTGGGTGGTCCGGCGCAAGGGCTCGTTCAGCGCGGCGGTGCGGTCGGGCGGCGTGACGAAGAGGAAGCGGTAGATCGCGCCGTCGCCGAAGCGGATCGCCACCAGGCGGAAGTCCAGCTTGCCCTGGCGCGTGTCGAGCCGGGTCCAGGCCGTGGCGGCCTCCTGCCCGTTGACGTCGATCGCCTGGAGGTCGCGCAGCTCGATGTCGCGGGCCCACACGTCGGCCAGATAGCGGGTCATCGACCCCGCGCTCGTCTGCTTGGCCCGGTCGAACAGGATGGCGGCGCCGGCCTCGTTCTGGGCGATCACGCGGTTGGGCGTGTTGACCAGTTCGAAGCCCTCGGGCACCTCGAAGGCGAAGCCGAGCTCGGGATGCAGGAAGCGCCGGCCGCGCACGTAGCCCTGGGCCGGGCTGTCGCCGTAGACCAGGCCGTCGATCTTGTCGAGATAGAGGTCGCGGGCGACGATCGGATCGCTCGCCTGCCGGCCGCCGGCGGCCTCGATCGCCCGCTCGACCCGGTCGGCGGTGCGCGGATGGGTCTGGGTGATGTCGAAGG
The DNA here is from genome assembly GCA_033720555.1 of Kiloniellales bacterium. Classification (GTDB taxonomy): domain Bacteria; phylum Pseudomonadota; class Alphaproteobacteria; order Kiloniellales; family JAKSDN01; genus CALJXB01. Next base: position 2,429 of record JAWWCG010000408.1, read on the forward strand.
CGTCGGCCGCCTCGGGCCGGCCGGCCAGTTCCGCCTCGTAGCGGCTGTGGCCGAGCAGCCGACGCAGGAAGCTCGACATGGCCTGGGGGTCGTGGCCGCTGCGCGAGAGATAGCGCACGCCGAGGGTGTCGGCCTCGAACTCCTGGTCGCGCGAATAGCTGAGCACCGCCAGCTCGGCCGCGCCGGAGGTGGCCTGCGCCGCCGCCTCGCTGCCGAGCAGCACGCCGACGCCGACTGCGGCCGCCGTGCCGAGCACCGATTGGCCGTAGCGCTCGGCGGAATGGCGGGCGGTGACGTGGCCGATCTCGTGCGCCAGCACGCCCGCCAGCTCGGCCTCGTTGTCGGCCAGCGCCAGGAGGCCGCGGGTGACGTAGACGTAGCCGCCGGGCAGGGCGAAGGCGTTGATGATCGGCGAATCCAGCACGGTGAAGTGCCACTCCAGCGCCGGCAGCTCCGAGGTCTGGGCGAGCAGTTGGCCGAGGCTGTCGACATAGGCCGTCAGCTCCGGGTCGTCGTAGGCCCCGCCGAATTCCTGGACGATCTGCGGGTGCTGCTCGCGGCCCAGCTCGACCTCGTCCTCGGGGGACAGGCCGCCGGTGAAGATGTTCCGCCCGGTGGCCGGCGACTGGGCGCAGCCGGCGAGCGCCAGCGCCGCCGCCAGGGCGCAGGCGGCAAGCGGCTTGGCGAGCTCTCCCAGCACGCGGCGCACCGTCAGTCGGCGCATCGTCAGTCGGTGCATCGTCACTCGGCGCATCTTTCTTCGACCCTATCGACGGACGGCCTCGTCCGCTCCTTTGTGCTCCACCGTCACCCGGTGTTACGGACGGCGCGCGCCGCCATCTCCCCGCGCCTCCCCGCGACGGCCCGGCGGCCGAGCCTATCATCTCCGCCCTCTGGCGCTATCCCGTGGCGCTATCCCTTGGCGCTATCTTCCCTTCGGCCAGCCGTCCCGGCAAGACAAGCGCGTCGCGACGCCACGCCCGGGCGCCGCTCAGAGGGCGAGCTCCCAGGTTTGCCCCACGAGGTCCTTGCCGAACGAGCGGTGGCGCTCCTCCTTCACCAGCTCGAAGCCCGCGGCTTGGTAGATCCGGCGCGCCGAGACGAGAACGTCGTTGGTCCACAGCGTCACCGCGCGGTAACCGGCGGCGCGCGCGAAGTCGATGCATTCGCCGACAAGCCGCCGGCCGATGCCGAGGCCGCGGGCCGACGGCTCGACGTAGAGCAGGCGGAGCTTGGCGACCCGGTCGCTCGCGCGCGCGAGGAACACGCTGCCGACAATCTCGCCCGCCCGTTCGGCGACCCAGCACCGCTCGCGCGCCGGGTCGAAGTTGGCCGCGAATTCCCCGGCGATCCGCGCAACCAGCGCTTCGAAGCTCGCGTCCCAGCCATATTCCCGGTGGTAGAGAACGCCTTGCCTGTGAACGATCCAGCCGAGATCGCCGGGGCGGGGCTCGCGCAGCAGGTAGGGCGGATCGGCCGCGCCGAGGTCGCCGACGTCACCGACGTCGCCGACATCGCCAAGGGCGCGGCGAACGGTTCCCATGGCATCGACCAGCGCGACCCGGCCGCTCGCCGGAAGCGGCGCGAGCAGGGCCGCGATCTGATCGCGCGCCTTGCGCTCCAGCGGCGCGAAGGCCGCGCGGCCGGCCGCGCTCAGGGCGAGGAC
>JAWWCG010000409.1:0-4077 GCA_033720555.1 Kiloniellales bacterium
CGTCCATCTTCTCGCCCAAGGGAAAGGCGGCCGAGGGCGCGGTCGGCGTGAGCAGCAGGTCGACGCGCTCGAAGGCGTTCACGAAGTCGCCCAGGATCAGCGAGCGCACCCGGCGCGCCTTGTTGTAGTAGGCGTCGTAGTAGCCGGCCGACAGCACGTAGGTGCCGATCAGGACGCGGCGCTTCACCTCGGCGCCGAAGCCCTCGCCGCGGGTCGCCTCGTACATGGCGGTCAGGTCCTCGGCCGGCACCCGCAACCCGAAGCGCACGCCGTCGTAGCGCGCCAGGTTGGAGGACGCCTCGGCGGGCGCGACGATGTAGTAGGTCGGCAGCGCGTAGGGCGTGTGCGGCAGGGAGACGTCGATCACCTCGGCGCCGGCCTCCTTGAGCCAGCCGACGCCCTGCCGCCACAGGGTCTCGATCTCCCCGGGCATGCCGTCCATGCGGTATTCCTTGGGAATGCCGACCTTGAGGCCGCGGATGTCGCCGGTCATGGCCGCCGCGTAGTCGGGCACCGGCCGGTCGACGCTGGTCGAATCCTTGGGGTCGTGGCCGGCCATGGCGCCCAGCATGAGGGCGGCGTCGCGCACGCTGCGGGTCAGCGGCCCGGCCTGGTCGAGCGACGAGGCGAAGGCGACGATGCCCCAGCGCGAGCAGCGGCCGTAGGTCGGCTTGAGGCCGACGACGCCGCTGAACGCGGCGGGCTGGCGGATCGAGCCGCCGGTGTCGGTGCCGATCGCCGCCAGCGCCGCGCGCGCCGCCACGATCGCCGCCGAGCCGCCGGAGGAGCCGCCGGGGGTGAGCGGCCGGTTGTCGCCGCGCCCGCGCCAGGGGTTCTCGACCGGCCCGTAGTGGCTCGTCATGTTGGACGAGCCCATGGCGAACTCGTCCATGTTGGTCTTGCCCAGCATGACGGCGCCGGCCGCCCAGAGGTTGCGGGTCACCGTCGACTCGTAGGTCGGGTGGAAGCCGTCGAGGATGTGGGAGCCTGCGGTCGTGAGAATCCCCTCGGTGCAGAACAGGTCCTTGACCGCGATCGGCACGCCGTCGAGCGCCCGCGCCTCGCCGGCAGCGCGCCGTTCGTCCGAGGCCTCGGCCATGGCGAGCGCGCGCTCCGGCGTCTCGGTGATGAAGGCGTTGAGGGGCCGCGCCGCCTCGACCGCGGCGATGTGGGCCTCGGCGAGGTCCCGCGCCGAGACCTCGCCGCGCGCCAGCCGGTCGCGCGCCTCCGAGAGGGTGAGGCCGGTCAGCTCCGCGTCGACCGCCATCACTCGACCACCTTGGGCACGGTGAAGAAGCCGTGGGCCGGCTCCGGCGCATTCTTCACGATCGCCTCGGCCTCGCCGCCCTCGCTCACCTCGTCGGCGCGCAGCGGCAGCTCGCGGGCGACCACGCTGGTCATCGGCGGCACGTCATCGCTCTCCAGTTCGCCGAGCTGCTCGACCCATGCGAGGATGTTGGAGAGCTCGCCGGTCAGCGCCGCGCCCTCCTCTTCGGTGATGCGGATGCGCGCGAGCCGGGCGATCTGCGCCACCGTTTCTCTGTCGACCGCCATCGCCGTCCCCTCTTGTCGGAAATCGGCGGCGACCCTAAACCGGCGCAGGCGCGCCTGCAAGCGGACGCGAAGCGCCCGCCACGGCCGGGCGCCGGCGCTGTGGAAAACCGCGATTCGGCGCTGTGCGACTCGGGGATATCTGGCACAATCCACTGTGCTGCAAGAGCTTCCCGATTGTTGATGCATGAATTGATCTGTTGATAACAAGCGATTGAAAGTTCTGCATCTTCCAATATGGTGACAGGCGGCAGACGGAGCTTGGGCCGGACCGGCCCGGAAGGGGCGTGAGATGAGCGAGGCGGCGGTGCAGGCTTGGTTGCCCAATGTCGAGGAACCGAGCCGGCGCACCGGGATCTACCCGGCGCAATGGTTCCAGGGCGCGATCCAGCGCAAGGAGCTCGTCAGCGCGGTGCCCTTCGTCGAGCAGCAGCTCCAGCCGGCCAGCCTGGATCTGCGCCTCGGCGCCACGGCCTACCGGGTGCCGGCGAGCTTCCTGCCGGGCCGCGGGCACGGCGTGGCGGAGAAGCTCGAATGGCTGGCCGAGGAGGAGATCGACCTGAGCGGCGGCGCGGTGCTGGAGCGCGACCGGGTCTATATCGTGCCGCTCCTGGAGGCGCTCAACCTGAAGAAGCGCATGTCGGCGCTCGCCAACCCCAAGAGCTCGACCGGCCGGCTCGACGTCTTCGCCCGGGTGATCTCCAACCATGCGACCGAATTCGACAGCATAGCCGAGCAGTACGAGGGCCCGCTGTGGGTCGAGATCGCGCCGCGCAGCTTCCACGTCGCGGTGCGCACCGGATCGCGCCTGGTGCAACTGCGCATCAAGCGCGGCGCGCCGCGGCCCAGCGAGCGCCTGATCCGCGACCTGCAGAAGGACGACGTGCTGATCAAGGGCGAGAACGTCATCGACATCAAGCAGGGGCGGATCGCCGTCTCGGTCGACCTGACCGGCGGTCCGACTTCGGATCTGGTCGGCTACCGGGCGCGGCGGGTCGACGAGCCGATCGACCTGGACCGGGTGGGCCACTACGCGCCGGCCGACTTCTGGGACGCGGTGACGCGCCCGCAGCGCGGCGGCCTGATCCTCAAGACCGACGAGTTTCACATCCTGGCCTCCAAGGAGACCATCGCGATCCCCGACGACCACGCCGCCGACATGATCGCCTACGATACCCTGGTCGGCGAGTTCCGGGTCCACTACGCCGGCTTCTTCGATCCCGGCTTCGGCCTGTCGGCGAGCGGCCACCAGGGTGCCAAGGCGGTGCTCGAGGTGCGCTCCCACGAGGTGCCGTTCATGATCGAGGACGGCCAGATCGTCGGCCGCCTCGCCTTCGAGCGCCTCACCGAGAAGACCGACCGCCCCTACGGCCAGGGCATCGGCTCGTCCTACCAGTACCAGGGCCTCGCCCTCAGCAAGCACTTCCGGCGCTAGCCGGCCGGCGCGATGCGGCGGCGAAAGCTCGGCAACAGCGATCTCGAGGTCTCCGCCATCGGGCTCGGCTGCATGCCCTTGTCGTCCGGCTACGGCGCCGCCGACGAGTCGGAGTCCCTGGCGACCCTCCATCGCGCCCTCGACCTCGGCGTCAATTTTCTCGACACCGCGGACCTCTACGGCGACGGCGACAACGAGCGCCTGGTCGGCCGCGCGATCGCCGGGCGGCGCGAGGAGGTCGTACTGGCCACCAAGTTCGGCCAGGTCTTCGGCGGCGACGGCGGCCGGCGGGTCGACGGCCGGCCCGACTACGTCAAGCGGGCCTGCGAGGCCTCGCTGGCGCGCCTCGGGGTCGAGGCGATCGACCTCTACTATCAGCACCGGGTCGACCCGGAGGTGCCGATCGAGGAGACGGTCGGCGCCATGGGCGAGCGGGTCGCCGCCGGCAAGGTGCGCGCCCTCGGCCTGAGCGAGGCCGGGGCCGAGACCATTCGCCGCGCCCATCAGACCCATCCGATTGCCGCCCTGCAGTCGGAGTACTCCCTGTGGACCCGCGATCCGGAGGCGGAGGTCCTGCCGACCTGCCGGGAGCTCGCCATCGCCTTGGTCTGCTTCAGCCCGCTGGGCCGCGGCTTCCTGACCGGCGCCCTACGCCGCCGCGAGGACCTGGACGAAAGCGATTATCGCCAGGGCATCCCGCGCTTCGAGGCGGCCAATTTCGAGGCCAACCTGGCCCAGTTCGCGGCGCTCGAGGCGGTCGCCAAGGCCAAGGGCCGCTCGACGTCGCAGGTGGCGCTCGCCTGGCTGCTGGCCCGCGGCGACGACCTGGTGCCGATCCCCGGCACCCGCAAGGCGGCGCACCTGGCGGACAATGCCGAGGCGGTCGACCTGGTCTTGAGCGCGGCGGACCTGGCCGCCCTCGACGAGGCCTTCGCCGGCGGGGCGGCGGCGGGCGCCCGCTATCGGCCGGCGGGCCTCGCCCGGGTAAACCTCTAGAGCAGTACCCGACCAGATTGAATCAACGCTGTTGGCACTGGGCTGGATGGGACCGCTAGGCGCGAGGCGAAGCGCGATGCGGGGACATCGGGCGA